>DATMCA010000979.1:0-5367 GCA_035559015.1 Umezawaea sp.
GCAGATGTCGAAGATGCCGGCCGGGCTGTTCCACGTGTTCAGCGGCTCCTACGACATGGCCGCGGCGCACTGCGCGGTCACCGGCGTCTACACCAACAAGTGCCCCGGCGGGGTGGCCTACGCGTGCTCGTTCCGGGTGGCCGAGGCGTCCTTCCTGGTCGAGCGGCTGGTCGACCTGCTCGCGCTGGAACTGGACGTGGACCCGGCGGAGCTGCGGATGCGGAACCTGCTGCGGCCCGAGCAGTTCCCCTACACCTGCTCCACCGGCTGGGAGTACGACTCGGGCGACTACCCGCGCGCGCTGGCCCTGCTGCTGGAAACCGCGGGCTACCGGGAACTGCGCGCCGAACAGGCGAGGCGGCGGGAACTCGGGGAACACCTCGGGATCGGCCTGAGCTTCTTCACCGAGGCGGTCGGCGCCGGGCCGCGCAAGCACATGGACATCGTCGGACTCGGCATGGCCGACAGCGCCGAACTGCGCGTGCACCCGACCGGCAAGGCCGTGCTGCGCATCTCCGTGCAGACCCAGGGGCAGGGCCACGAGACCACGTTCGCCCAGATCGTCGCGCACGAGCTGGGGATCTCCCCGGACGACGTGGACGTGGTGCACGGCGACACCGACCTGACGCCGTTCGGCCTCGGCACCTACGGGTCCCGGTCGACGCCGGTGTCCGGTGCGGCGGCGTCGATGGCGGCGCGCAAGGTCCGCGAGCGGGCTCGGATCGTGGCGTCCGCGATGCTGGAGGTGAGCCCGGACGACCTGGAGTGGTCGCCGGGGCGGTGGTCGGTGCGCGGCGACCCTACCGCGGGGAAGTCGATCACCGAGATCGCCGCGGCGGCGCACTCCGACCTGGACCTGCCGGACGGCGTGGAGGGGCAGCTCGACGCGACCTGCGTGTACAACCCGCCGAACCTGACCTTCCCGTACGGCGCCTACCTGTGCGTGGTGGAGGTCGACCCCGGCACGGGCAAGGTGGTGGTGCGCCGGTTCGTCGCGGTGGACGACTGCGGGGTGCGGATCAACCCGTCCATCGTCGAGGGCCAGGTGCACGGCGGGCTCGCGGACGGCATCGGCATGGCCCTGATGGAGCTGATCGCCTTCGACCCCGACGGCAACCACCTCGGCGGGTCGTTCATGGACTACCTGCTGCCCACGTCGGTGGACTGCCCGTCGTGGGAGCTCGCCGAGACCGTGACCCCGTCGCCGCACCACCCGTTGGGCGCCAAGGGGGTCGGCGAGTGCGCGACGGTCGGCTCCCCCGCCGCCGTGGTGAACGCCGTCATGGACGCGCTGCGCCCGTTCGGCGTGCGGCACGCCGACATGCCGTTGACGCCCGCCGCGGTGTGGCGGGCCATCCAGGGCAGGCCGCTGCGCGGCGACCTGGCGATCGACTGAGGAGGGCAGCCATGTCCGTGCTGACTCGTGTGGACGACCTGCGGTCCGGGCGGACCCCGTTCGTGCTGGCCACCGTGGTCCGGGCGGAGCGGCCGACCAGCGCCAGGCCCGGTGACCGCGCGCTCGTCCTGCCCGACGGGTCGATGGAGGGCTTCGTCGGCGGGACGTGCGCGGAGAGCACCGTGCGGCTCCAGTGCCTGCGGCTGTTGGCGACCGGCGAGTCGACGCTGCTGCGGATCACCCCCACCGCCGAGGCGGAGACGGTCGCCGACGGGGTCGTGACGGTCGGCAACCCGTGCCTGTCCGGCGGGTCGCTGGACATCTTCCTGGAGGCGATGCTGCCGCCGATGCTCGTCCACGTGCACGGCGACGGCCCGGTGGCCAGGGCGCTGGTCGACGTCGGCCGGGCCGTCGGCCATGACGTGCGCGAGGCCGGACCGACGCTGCCGCACGACCTCGCGGTGCTGGTGGTGGCCTCGCACGGCCGGGACGAGGAGCCGTTGCTCACGGCGGCGCTGCGCGCGGAGGTGCCCTACGTCGGGCTGGTGGCGAGCCGCCGGCGCGGGCGGGCCGTGCTGGCGGCGTTGCCGGTGACCGACGAGCAGCGGTCACGCGTGCGCACCCCGGCCGGGCTCGACATCGGCGCCCGCACCCCCGCCGAGGTCGCGCTGTCCGTGTACGCCGAGGTGGTCTCGGAGCACGTGCGGACCCGTGAGCCGGATCCGACGACGGCCGTCGACCCGGTGTGCGGCATGGCGGTGACGATCGGCGAGTCGACGCCCTCGCTGGTGGACGACGGGACGACGAGGTACTTCTGCGGCACCGGCTGCCGCGAGGCCTACTCCCCGAAGCGCCGGCACGCGTGAACGACCTGGACGTGCCGACCCTGCGCGCCGGCTTGGACGCGGCGGGCTACCTGGCCGACGACGCGCTGAGCACCGCGCTGCTGCTCGCCGTCCGGATGGGCCAGCCGATCCTGCTGGAGGGCGAACCGGGCGTCGGGAAGACGGCCGCGGCAACCGCCCTGGCGACCGCTCTGAAGACCACGCTGATCCGACTCCAGTGCTACGAGGGCCTTTCCGCGGCCGAAGCGCTCTACGAGTGGAACTACCCGCGCCAACTACTCGCCATCCGCCTGGCCGAGTCCCGCGGCGACCCACTGCGCGACGCGGACCTGTTCACCGACGAGTTCCTCCTGGCCCGCCCCCTGCTCGCGGCCATCACCCACCCCGGCCCCCGACCGGCCGTGCTGCTGATCGACGAGGTCGACCGCGCCGACGACGAGTTCGAGGCGTTCCTGCTGGAGTTGCTGGCCGACGCCGCCGTCACCATCCCGGAACTCGGCACCAAGACCGCCGTGGTGCCCCCGGTGGTCGTGCTGACGTCCAACCGCACCAGGGACCTGCACGACGCCCTGAAACGGCGCTGCCTCTACCACTGGATCGCCCACCCCGACGCGGACCGCGTAGCCGAGATCATCCGCCGCCGAGTGCCCGCCGCGGCCGACTGGCTGGCACCGAGGGTCGCGACGGTGGTCAACCAGTTGCGCGACCACGACCTCGTGAAACCACCGGGCTTGGCCGAAGCGATCAGCTGGGCCACCGCACTCACCGTGCTCGGCTTCGCCGCACTGGACGAACAGGCTGCCGAAGCAACCTTGGGCGCAGTGCTGAAGTACCCGGAGGACATCGACGCAGTACGCACCTCAGGCCTAACCACACTGGTCCACACCGATGCCTGACCCCACCGGCACGCCAATGCCTGACCGCCGTCAGCACCCACCGACTTCCACTCCCCGCCCGCGCGCCCCCTCGTCCGACCCAGCCCGGCGCACACGGATCCCCGACCTGGCAGCGTTGGTATCCCGCTTCACCGACCTACTGGGGGAAGCGGGCCTCCCGATCGGCCCCGACCGCGCTGCGCGTTTCACCACCGCCGTCACCGTGGTCAACCCCACCACCCTCCCCGAGTTGCACCGATGCGCCCTCACAACCCTCGCGGCCGACCTAACCCAGATGTCCATTGTGGACTCCGTGTTCAACGCCGTGTTCGACGGCTTGGTAGACCCCATCGAAGAACGAGAACAGCGCGACACCTCCCCCGATCCAGTCCCACCACGCCGCAACTCCCCCTACACGCACTCTCCCACCAAGCCTTTTCCCAACACGTCCTCCCTGAGCGCACCCTCCGCTGGTGCGCACTCCGCCAGCGCTACCGACGCAGATCCCGGAGCCACAGGCACCACGGCCGAGTTCGCCACCGCCGCCAGCGCGGCGGAACGGTTGTCCACCAAGGACTTCGCCGACCTGACCCCCACCGAACTGGCCGCACTCGCGGACCTCATGCGCCGGTTCGTCCTGCGAACACCACCACGCCGAACCCGCCGATACCGCACAGCCCACCACGGCACCCGAACCGACCTGCGCCGCACGCTGTCCCAGGCTCGCCGAACCGCAGGGGAGCCGCTGAGGCTGCTGCGTTCCACCCGCCGAACCCGCCCGCGGAAACTGGTCGTCCTGTGCGACATCTCCGGCTCGATGGCACCGTACGCGCGAGCCATGCTGCAATTCCTGTACTGCGCGGCGGGCAGCGCCCACGCCGAGGTGTTCACCTTCGCCACCCGCTTGACCAGACTCACCCGAGCCCTGACCCGCACCACCCCGTCAGCCGCCCTGGCCCGAGCGGGCCGCACGGCCCCGGACTGGTCCGGCGGCACCCGCATCGCCGACGCCCTGGCGGAATTGGACCACGGCATCGCACGGGGCGCCGTGGTACTGATCATCTCCGACGGCTGGGAAACAGGCGACCCGTCCGCCCTGGCAACCCGAATGGCCCGCCTCTCCCGCGTGGCCCACCGCGTGGTCTGGGCGAACCCCCGCACCGCCCGCCCCGACTACCGCCCACTGGCGGGCGGCATGGCAGCAGCGTGGCCCTACTGCGACACGATCGTCAGCGCCCACCACCTGAACGCACTGGACGACCTGCTCACCGCACTCGCGGACGAACGCCCCCGCCTCCACCCCCGCCTCGCGACAGAACGATGACCCCGCCGACACACCGAAGTTCGAGCCCTCGACACCCGGCCGAACCTCATCCGCCGCCGCCCCAGACACCACCGCAAGGCAGTGGTGCGAATTCAATCGAGCTGCGGTGTTCGTCGCACACCCGACCTACCTCGCCCGACATTGACCCCGACGCCGACCCCAAGGCAATGGTGCGAGCCCAATCGGCTGCGGTGTTCGTCAAACACCCGCCGCAAGGCAGTAGTGCGAGCCCAATCGAGCTGCGGTGTTCGTCGGGCATCCGCCGCGAGGCAGTGGTGCGAGCTCAATCGAACCCGCGGTGTTCGGTTGAGCTCGCACCACGTCCGTCTCCCGGCATCGGCGCGGGCGCTGGTTGCTCAACGCGCGCGTCGCGGCCTGGGCGGGCCGTGTTCCGGCCCTACCGGGCTGGCTTGGTGAACCCGGTTCCACCGGTTTACCCCGGATGGATCACCTCACACCTTCCGCACCCTCCTGGGTTACGGTCCGGGGCTGGACTGTTGCGGTCACGGCCTCGTCCACCGACGGGTGCAGTGCGAGGAACAGGTCTACGGTCGTGATCTCCAACGGCCGGAGCACCGGACGGCCCGAAGCGGCCACGGCCAGCGGCACGCCCGCGCGGTCGGCCTGTTCCTGAGCCGCGATCAGCGCGGAGATCCCGGCCGAACCGAAGAAGGCCACGTCGACCAGGTCGATCACCAACGCGCGCGGTCTGGAAGCCAGCACTGTGCTGATCGCCGAACGCAACGAGGCCGCCGACGTCATGTCGACCTCACCCGAGCAACGCAGGACCGACGCTCCCCACCGGGACCCGGTGGTGATCACGGCGGCGTCCGGCGCCTCTGACATCTCTGACCAACTCTCTCGATGGTGCCTACAAGTACCTCCCTCGCCCGATTCGCCATGCCGGTGTGCTCGGACCGCGCCGGA
>DATMCA010000980.1:0-3523 GCA_035559015.1 Umezawaea sp.
CATGCAGATGTCAAGCTGCTGCGGGAGAACATCACCGAGGGCGAGTTCTGGCTGACCGGTGGGGACCAGGCGCCGTCCGCGCTCGAACTGCTGGACATCTGCATGGAGTTGGCGGCGGACCTCGGGCTCGGCACCACGAGACCGCGGCTGATCCCGACCGAGGCGGTGGACCGGCTGATCCTCCCGCTGCTGGAGGACTCGCTGCCGCCGCGCATGGCACTGAGGTTCCGCAACCTGCTCGAATTCTCCTGCCTCTTCCAGAACACCGGTGCGCTGCCGAACTCCATGGCGGAGCTGGGGTTCGCCGAGAACGTCACCAAGGACGCCCTCCGCCGCGCCGTGTACAACTCGTTGTACTTCTGGGCGCAGAGCAAGGGTCTGGTGCCCGTCGAGCAGAAGCAGCTCGCATGACGGGCACGGAAGTCGGACTGGACATCGAGACGCTGTGCCGGACGCACCAGGGCTCCGGCCGGGCGTCGCTGGGCCGGTTGCTGGGCGGGATGGCCGAGGTCAACTCCGAGGGTGCCTGGGTCCACACCCACGACGGCAGGCGCTACCTGGACTTCGGCGGCCACGGGGTCTACCTGCTCGGTCACCGCCACCCGGCGGTGACCGCGGCCGTGCGGCGGCAGCTCGAAACGCACCCGATGTCCACCAGGGTGTTCTTCGAGCCGGTGGCGATCGAGGCGGCGGCCGAGCTGGCCTCGGTCACCCCGCCCGGTCTGGACCTCGTGCACTTCGTCAACTCCGGGGCGGAGGCGACGGAGGCCGCGCTGAAACTCGCGCGGGCGCACGGGAAGACCCAGCTGGTGACCACGCACCTGGGGTTCCACGGGAAGACCCTCGGCGCGTTGAGCGTGACGGCCCGCCGGCTCTACCAGGACCCGTTCGAGCCCCTGCTGCCCGGCGTCACCGTTGTGCCGTACGGGGATCCGGCCGCGCTGGAGACGGCGCTGGCCGCGGTCGCCGGGCGCGGCTGCTTCATCGTCGAGCCGGTGCAGGGCGAGGCCGGGGTGGTCGTGCCGCCGCCGGACTACCTCGCGAAGGCCGCCGAGCTGTGCCGGCGCTACGACTCGCTGCTGATCGTCGACGAGATCCAGACCGGCCTCGGTCGACTCGGCAGCTGGTGGGGCGTCGACACCGCCGGGGTGGTGCCCGACCTGCTCCTGGTGGGGAAGGTGCTCTCCGGCGGGGTGGTCCCGGTGTCCGCGGTGGTGACCACGGAGGACATCTACAAGCCGTTCGCCAAGGACCCGTACCTGCACTCGTCCACGTTCGCGGCGTCGCCGATCGCCTGCGCGGCGGCGCTGGCCGCGGTCCGGGCCGTGCGCGACGAGGACGTCGTGGCCCGCGCGGCCACGATCGGCGAGCAACTGCTCGACGCGGTGGGCGACGTGATGTCGCACGTCGGGACCGAGCGGGTGGAGGTGCGCGGGCGCGGCCTGCTGATCGGCATCGAGTTCGACGAACCGGGGCTGGTCGGCGAGCTGTACCTCAACCTGGTCGACCGCGGTGTGCTGGTGAACCACTCGCTGAACTCGCCGACGGTTCTGCGGCTCACGCCGCCGGCGATCCTGTCACCCGCGGAAGTGGAGTTCTTCAAGACCGTCTACGCCGAAGCGGTGGCGGAGACGGTGTCCAAGTGAGGTCGAGACAAGGAATCAACCATGCCCAAAGTCGTGACGTCCTTCATCGTTCCCGGTCTCGGCCCCGACGCCGCGTTCGACCTCATCAGCGACTTCAAGAGCTACCCGGCGCTGACCGACGCGGTGGTCGCCGTCGACCTGAAGGAGAGCGAACTGCCCGGGATCATCTCGACCTGGACGGTCAAGTTCCGGCGGGGCCTGCTGTGCTGGACCGAGCAGGACGTGCTGGACCGCGAGGCGGGTGAGATCGAGTTCCACCAGCTGGAGGGCGATTTCGAGGTGTTCGACGGGTACTGGCGCGTCAGGGCCGTCCCGGAGGGCACGGAGGTGCAGTTCGAAGCGCACTTCGACCTCGGCATCCCGACGCTCGCCGAGATCCTCGACCCGGTGGCCGAACGAGCGCTCCGCGACAACATCGCGCTGATCCTCGCAGGCCTGTTCGGTGAGATCCACCAGGTTGCGAAGGTGAGTTAGCCAGTGGCCCGCCCGCAGCTGTCCACATCGGACCTCACGCCGCACGACGCGCTGGCCGTGGTCGAGAAGCTCGGCCAGAGCTCTTCGATGTTCCTGGCGCTCAACGAGGGCAACAGGTACTTCGCGGTCGAAGACCTGCCAGGGCTGATCGCCTACCGACCGGCCGGACGCCGGTACTGGGTGCAGTTCACCGGCGCCTGCGCGGCGGACGCCGATCGCGGACCGCTGGACCGCGCGTTCGCCGACGCCGCCCGAGCGGCCGGGAAACGGGTCATCGCCGTGCAACTGGACCACTCCGACGCCGAACGCGCGGCGGCGGAGGGCTGGGTCGTGAACCAGTTCGGCTGCTCCTACAGCGTCGACCTGTCCCAGTTCACCCTGCGCGGGCAGAAGTTCGTCAAGACCCGCAACATGATCACCCGGTCGCGGCGCGAGGGGGTGACCGTCAGCGAGGCCTCGGCGGACCGGCTGGCCGACCCGGAGTTCGCCGCGCAGCTCGACGGCCTCGACGCCGCCTGGCTGCGCAACAAGGGGCGGCACGTCAAGGAACTGCGGCTGATGATCGGTGAACGCGGTGGCGCCATGCAGGACCGGCGCCGGTTGTTCGTCGCGGAGGCCGACGGCCGGGTGGTCGCCTACATCTCGTACTCACCGGTGTACGGCGATCGGGCAGGCTGGCTTTACGACCTGACCCGGCGTGCGCCGGACGCCCCGCCCGGCGTCATCGAGCACGTGTTCTCCGAAGCGGCGCAGGCGTTCCGCGACGAGGACGTCGGCTGGCTGCACCTCGGGCTCACCCCGTTCGTCGGACTGGACCCCGAGCACGCGGTACCCACCTCATCCCGACTGATGACCTCGGCGTTGTCGCTGATCGGGGAACGCGGCTCCGCGCTCTACCCGGCCAAGAGCCAGCTCGCCTTCAAGCTCAAGTGGCGGCCGCAGCTGGTGACACCCGAATACATCGCATTCCCACGCCGTGTTCGCCTGCGGGACGTTCTGCGTCTGGCGCTGGTGACGAATTCGCTCTGAAAGAAGAGGACATGGTTGACGCAACCAGGTGCCTGGACACGGCGCCGATCTGGGTGCAACTCGCGGGTTACGTGCCCAACGAGCCACGCCTGACTGGGACGAGCCGCGCGGATCTGGTCATCGTCGGTGGTGGACTGAGCGGCTTGGCCACCGCCTACTTCGTGGCCAAGGCTTGGCCGGGGCTGAAGATCGTCGTCCTGGAGGCGGGCCGGATCGGCTCGGGCGCGACCGGCGGCAGCACGGGCATCGTCGGGCCGGGGCTGAAGATGACGATCCGGCGGCTGCGCAAGACCTACGGCGACCAGATCGCCCGCGTCGCCTTCGAAGCGTCGCAGCAGGGCGTGAACCTGCTGCGGGAGGTCATCTGCGCCGAG
>DATMCA010000981.1:0-2028 GCA_035559015.1 Umezawaea sp.
GACCGGAGCGGGGACGGTTGGGTTCCCGCTCCGGTTCTGTTCAGGACCGGTCGAACTCCTGTGCTGCCAGGGCGCGGACGATGCCGGCACGGCCCTCCGACACGAGTCGTCGCAGTGCCGGCGGGTGGTCGGCTGAGGCCAGCCAGTCGTCGGAGGCCTTCACGGTTTCCGGGGTGATCGACCAGGCTGGGAACAGGCCTACGACCATTGACTGTGCGCGTTCGCTCGACCTGCGTTCCCAGACGCCGCTCACGTCGGCGAAGTACCGTTCGACGTAAGGCGCCAGCAGTGCCTTCTGCGACGGGTGCGGGATGCCGCCGATGATGGCCTCGCTGACGGCGTTGGGGATGTCGTCGTCGTTGACCGCGCGGTCCCAGGCCTCGTCCTTGGCCTCGACCGTCGGGCGGAGTGCCCGTGAGGACTCGGCGCGGCGGTGGCCGGTCGCGGTGGGGTCGCGTTGTTCCTCGGCCTGGATCTCCGGGAGATCCGCGGCGCCGTGGGCGGTGAGCGACTGGAGCAGGCGCCAGCGGAGGTCGGTGTCGACCTCCAGGCCGTCCAGCACGTCGGTGCCGTCGTACCAGCCGCGGATGACGGCCAGCGAGTCGGCGTCGAGGACCGAGCCCGCGAGGGCGTTGGCGAAGGCGAGCTGGTGGTCGGAGCCGGACTCGGCCGCGCGCACCAGTTCCAGGGTCTTCGTGGTGAAGCGGCGCCAGCCCTCGTCGCGCCAGGAGGCGTCGGCGTAGGACGACAGGGCGGTCTGGGCCTGGAGGAGCAGGCGCTGCACGACGCCCACCTCGGTTTCGGCGTGCAGGCCGCCGAGGACGAGGTTCACGAAGTCGCGGGCCTTCAGCTCGGCCTCGCGGGTCATCTCCCACACCGCCGACCAGCACAGGGTGCGGGCCAGCGGTTCGGCGATGTCGGCGATGCGGTCGACCAGCGTGGTGAGCGAGTCGGGGTCCAAGCGCATCGTGCAGTAGGTGAGGTCGTCGTCGTTGACCAGCACGAGCTTGCCGCGCGACAGGCCGACCAGCTCGGGGACCTCGGTGCGCTCACCGGTGATGTCCAGCTCGACCCGCTGCGTGCGGACGAGCTTGCCGCTGCCGTCGTCGTCGTACACGCCGACCGCGATCCGGTGCGTGCGCAGCTCGCCGGCACCCGGCCGGGCACCGCTCTGCAGGACGGCGAAGTCGGTGAAGTTGCCGTTGGTGTCGACGGAGAACTTGGGGCGCAACGGGTTGAGGCCCGTCGTCTCCAGCCACTGGGCGCTCCACCACGACAGGTCGCGGCTG
Source organism: Umezawaea sp. (assembly GCA_035559015.1). GTDB lineage: Bacteria > Actinomycetota > Actinomycetes > Mycobacteriales > Pseudonocardiaceae > Umezawaea. The sequence goes on from DATMCA010000981.1 coordinate 1,290, forward strand.
GACGCCTCCTCCAGCGCGCCCAGCAGGTCGGCCAGCGTCGCGTTGCCCCACGCGTGCTTGGCGAAGTACACCCGCAGGCCCGCCAGGAAGTTCTCCAGGCCGACGTACGCCACGAGCTGCTTGAGCACCGAAGCGCCCTTGGCGTAGGTGATGCCGTCGAAGTTGACCTCGACCGCCTGGAGGTCCGGGATGTCCGCCGCGACGGGGTGCGTCGAGGGGAGCTGGTCTTGCCGGTACGCCCAGGACTTCTCGATCTTCGCGAACGTGGTCCACGCGTGCTTGTACTCGGTGGCCTCGGCCTGCGCGAGCACCGACGCCCAGGTCGCGAAGGACTCGTTCAGCCACAGGTCGTCCCACCAGCGCATGGTGACGAGGTCGCCGAACCACATGTGCGCCATCTCGTGCAGCACGGTCTCGGACCGGCGCTCGTAGAGGTAGCGCGTGACCCGGCTCCGGAAGACGTAGTCCTCCAGGAACGTGACGCAGCCCGCGTTCTCCATCGCGCCCGCGTTGAACTCCGGCACGAAGCACTGGTCGTACTTGCCGAACGGGTACTTGACGCCGAAGGCCTCGTGGTAGAAGCCGAAACCCTGCTTGGTCTCGGTGAACAGCCGCTCGTGGTCCATGTGCGGCGCGAGCGACGCGCGGCAGTACAGGCCGAGCGGGATGGTGAAGTCGCCGTCGACGAACTCGTCGCGCCACTCGGTGTACGGGCCCGCCACCAGCGCGACCAGGTACG
>DATMCA010000982.1:0-3853 GCA_035559015.1 Umezawaea sp.
GCATAAGTCGGACATACCCCCGCCGAACCACGGCTACGCACCGGGCCGGTGAACAATGGCGGTCGTCACGGGAAAACCTACGGACGGAGCACGGCGATGAGCGAGCACCCGCGGCACGAGCCCCAGGCGATCGAGGCGGAACTCGTCGACGAGCCCGCGGTCGCCGCGCCGGTGGTCCCGGCGTTCGACTACACCGACTCGGGCGTGCCGAACTTCGACTACGTGCGCGACAAGATCGAGAACCGGGTCGGTACGGCCGCCGCCTCGACCGAACTGTCCGGCGGTGTGCCGGAGGCGAAGTCCGTGGACGAGCAGATGGCCGAGCGCGACCGGGCGGGCCGCGACAAGCTGGAGGAGATCCGCCGGTCGATGCGGGGCGAGTGACCACGACTCGTTGCGGCGCTTGACGTTCGGGGGTCCGCACGATTTTTGTGGATCAAGGCAACCGATCACCGGGGTCGGGCGTGTTCGCGCCGTGAAGCGAACCAGATGGATAACCCTGACCGCCGTCACGGGAGTGCTGTGCGGGCTGCTCACCGCGGCGCCGCAGTCGTCCGCCGCCCCCGCGCCGGACCAGGCCGCCACCCCGACGCTGGCGTGGAGCGACTGCTCCGAGGGCTTCCAGTGCACGACAGCCGCCGTGCCGCTGGACTACGACCAGCCCTCGGGCGCCAAGATCGACCTGTCCCTGATCAAGCTGCCCGCGACCAACCCCGGTCAGCGCATCGGCACCCTGTTCGTGAACTTCGGCGGCCCCGGCGCGTCCGGCGTCGACCGCCTGCGCGCCCGCGGCCAGTGGCCGTGGCTGTTCTCCGCCGAGCTGCGCGCCCGGTTCGACGTCGTCTCCTGGGACCCGAGGGGCATCGGCCGCAGCGCCACCGTGCGCTGCTTCGCCACCGAGGCCGAGCAGCAGCAGTTCCTCGGCGGTCTCCGCGACTTCCCCGCGACGGCCGCCGACGAACCCGCGTTCTACGCGGGGTACGACGAGCTGGCCCGCCGCTGCTCCGCGAACGCGGGCAGCCTGCTGGAGCACGTGTCGACGGCCAACACCGCGCGTGACCTGGACCTGCTCCGCCGCGCCGTCGGCGACGACAAGCTGACCTACCACGGCATCTCCTACGGCACGCACCTCGGCGCGGTGTACGCGAACCTGTTCCCGAACCGCGTGCGCGCCATGGCGTTCGACGGCTCGATGGACTTCGAGGGCAACGCCACCGGCCACGGCACCCAGGGCTCGACGGTCCCGCTCGACACCAGGCAGGACGTGCCGCGGGGCGCGGCGGAGACCTTCGACTCGTTCCTCCGCCAGTGCGCCGCACCGGGCGCGGACTGCGCGTTCGCGGGTGGCGACCTCAAGGCCAAGTGGGCGGCGCTGGTCGCCCGCGTGCGCCAGTCCCCGATCACCCTGGACGGCGAGCTGTTCGACTACACCGCGCTGATCGCCAGGGTCAACGGCGACCTGGCCCAGCCGGAGCTGTGGAAGGACACGGCCCGCACCCTCCAGGCCCTGGTCACCGCCCCGGCGCTGCGCACGGCGCAGGAGCCTTACATCACCAACCGCACCGAGTCGTTCAACGCCATCCAGTGCGTGGACAGCACGTTCCCGCGCGGTACCGCCGCCTACACCGCCTACGGCGCCTCGGAGGACCAGCGCGTCCCCTACTGGGGCCGCATCGCGGTGTTCGACATGATGGCCTGCGCGACCTGGCGCCACCAGGACGCGGACCGCTACACCGGCCCGTGGAACCGCTGGACGTCGGCCCCGATCCTGGTGATCAACAACCGGTACGACCCGTCCACCCCGCTGCACGGCGCGCTGGACGGCGCCGCCGAGCTCGCCCGGACCAGGGTCCTCACGGTGGAGGGCTCGGGCCACAGCACCATGTTCGTGCACAGCGCGTGCGCGGAAACGGCGAAGCGCAACTACCTGATCAGCGGCACCCTGCCCGCTGTCGGAGCGACCTGCGGAATCGACCGCGCGCCATTCGCGGCCTGATAGGACAATGAGTGCTGCGGGGAGCGTTCGCTCCCCGCAGCACTCGCCTTAGCGCATTCCCCAAAAGAACGCACGCCATTTTCTCAGATGTCCATCGGACGCCCCCAAGCGTCGGGAAACCGACCTACGAGCGGCGAACCGCCCTGATCAGCGCCCGGCGGGCCCTGCGAACCGGCTGCGCCAACGCGGCCGCCAACCGCCCCGCCGACTCTTCCTCGGCGCGGATCTGCGATTCGGTCTTGTGCGTGAGAATCCAGTGCAACGTCACGTGCTCGGACATCCAACCCTCCTTCCCCAGAAAGAAACGGGTTGTCCGACCAGTCTCGCAAAGAACAGCACGGGAACGCACTCGATTAAAACGGCACACCCCGCGCACGACCGGACCAACCGGGCACAGCACGACGCGGAGCGCTCGGACACCCCACTTCGGGGCTGTCCGAGCGGGCGTCGGGCGGCTACTATCCACGAACTGTTAGGAAAGTTCCCTAACAATCCCTGGTCCGGCCGCCGCCGTGTGCCCGAGGAGGCGCGCTAGTGAGCTCCCGCCTGGTCAAACCCCGTGTCCCACTCCGAATACTGCTCGTCGCGGCGCTCGTCTCACTGGCGTCCGGGGCGGTGGTGATCCCCCAAGCGACCGGCCAACCCGCCGTGTCAGCGACCGTGGCCGCCGACTCCCCGGCGACCGCCATCCCCAGCTACCTGATCCAGACCTCCACCGGCATCGGCGACGACTCCGCCGTCACGAAACCGGGCTTCACCCCCGCCGGCTGGTACCCGGCGTCGGCCCGGTCCACGGTCTACGCCGCCCTGGTGCAGGACAACGTCCACCCGGACCCGTTCTACTCCACCAGGATGCGCGACGTCCCGAAGAGCGACTTCACCGTCCCGTGGTGGTACCGCGCCGAGATCACCCTGGACGCGTCCGCGCAGCGCACCTACCTGGACTTCAGCGGTGTCCTGTCGAAGGCCGACGTCTGGGTCAACGGCACCCGGATCGCCACCAAGGACCAGGTCAACGGCGCCTACACGCGCCACGACCTGGACGTGACCGCCCAGGTCCACGAGGGCGTCAACGCGGTGGCGTTCAAGGTCTACCCGAACGACCCGCTCAAGGACCTCTCCATGGGCTGGATCGACTGGGCCCAGACCCCGCCGGACCAGAACATGGGCATCGTGCGGGACGTGCTGGTCCGCCGCAGCGGCCCGGTGGCGCTGCGCGGCGCGCACGTGGTCACCAAGCTGACCGTGCCGAGCCTCGACCACGTGGACCTGACGGTGAAGGCCGACGTCCGCAACGACTCCGCGGCGGCCGTGTCGACCGTCGTCTCCGGCACGGTGGCGGGGCGGGCGATCTCCCAGACCGTCTCGCTGGCGGCCAAGGAGAAGAAGACCGTCACGTTCCCGGTCGTGGGGATCGACAACCCGAACATCTGGTGGCCCGCGGACATGGGCGCCCAGCCGCTCTACGACCTGAGCCTCACGGCCGCGGTCGGCGGCACGACCTCCGACGTCACGAGCAAGCGCTTCGGCGTCCGGGACGTGAAGGCGACGCTGAACTCCAGCGGCGGCAGGCAGTACTCGATCAACGGCAAGAACCTGCTGATCCGCGGCGGCGGCTACTCCCCCGACCTGCTCCTGCGGTGGAACAGGACGTACGCCTCGGACAAGCTGAAGTACGTCAAGGACCTCGGCCTCAACACCGTGCGCCTGGAAGGCCACATCGAGCCGGACGAGTTCTTCGACCTGGCCGACGAGCTGGGCGTGCTGACCATGCCGGGCTGGGAGTGCTGCGACAAGTGGGAGGGGCAGGTGAACGGCGGCGAGGCCGGTGACGCCTGGACCGCCGCGGACTACCCG
>DATMCA010000983.1:0-9943 GCA_035559015.1 Umezawaea sp.
CCGATCAGCAGGAACGCGGCCGTGCCCGCCGCGCCGAGCACGCCCATCTCCCACGGTGACGCGGCCAGCGTGGTCGCGGCGAGCAGCGGGAGGACGGTGCGCCCGATCGAGGAGCCGAACTGGCTGACGGTGTCGCCAACCCAGAGGAACCGGAAGTCCCGGTGCGTCCAGAGAGCCATGCGGCGAGTCTCACCGAAGTGATTGGAAAGTGTCAATCACTTATGCTGTGGAGGTGCAGAGGCGAGACGCCACACCAGAGGAAGCCGCCGCGCTCGGGTCGGCCGTGCGGCTGCGGATCATCCGGCTGACCTACCAGGACGCGCTCACGAACAAGGAGATCTCCGAACGGCTCGACAAGGACCCGGCGACGACGCTGCACCACGTGCGGAAACTCGTGGCCACCGGCTTCCTGGAGGCCCAGCCCGCCCGCTCTGGCAACCGGGGCGCCAAGGAGATCCCGTACCGGTCCACCGGTCTGTCCTGGCGGCTGCGCGGGGTGGGTGAGGGCAATGAGGTCTCGGAGGCGATGCTCCAGGCGTTCCTCGGCGAGGTCTCGGAGGTCGAACCGGGCGAACTGGACCAGACCCGATTGGTCGTCAAGATCGATCCAGCGGAACTAAAGGCCCGGCTCCATTCGTTGATGGATGAGCTAGCCGCCCGACCGGTCGATCCCGACACACCGAGCACGGCCATCTACCTGGCCCTGTACCCCGGTGGTTAACCACTCGGCCGTGTGGGCGCTCCGTGGGACAATGAAGGGCAAATGACGGAAAACACGCTGAACAACGACACCACCGACTGGGCCGACGAGGACGAGAACCTGTCCACGGGCGACCTCGCACTGGCCGACCGCGCGGCACTGCGCCGCGTCGCCGGGCTCTCCACCGAACTCGAGGACATCACCGAGGTCGAGTACCGGCAGCTCCGCCTGGAGCGGGTGGTGCTCGTCGGCGTGTGGACCGAGGGCACGGTGCAGGACTCCGACGCGTCGATGGCCGAGCTGAAGCTGCTCGCCGAGACCGCGGGCTCCGAGGTCCTGGACGCGCTGGTGCAGCGCCGCGACAAGCCGGACACGGCCACGTACATCGGCTCGGGCAAGGTCGCCGAGCTGCGCGACGTCGTGATCTCGTCCGGTGCGGACACGGTCATCTGCGACGGTGAGCTCTCGCCCGGCCAGCTCCGGCAGCTGGAGGAGAAGCTCAAGGTCAAGGTGGTCGACCGGACCGCGCTGATCCTGGACATCTTCGCCCAGCACGCCAGCTCCCGGGAGGGCAAGGCGCAGGTCGAGCTCGCCCAGCTCCAGTACATGATGCCGCGACTGCGCGGTTGGGGTGAGTCGCTGTCCCGGCAGGGTGGTGGCGCGGGCGGCAGCGGTGGTGGTGTCGGCACGCGCGGTCCCGGTGAGACGAAGCTCGAAACCGACCGCCGCCGCATCCGGGCGCGGATCGCCAAGCTCCGCCGCGAGATCGCCGCGATGAGCACCACCCGCGAGACCAAGCGCGGCCGTCGCCACTCCGGCGAGGTGCCGAGCGTGGCCATCGCCGGGTACACGAACGCGGGCAAGTCCAGCCTGCTCAACGCGCTGACCGGCGCCGGTGTGCTGGTGGAGGACGCGCTGTTCGCGACCCTCGACCCGACCACCCGGCGCAGCGAGACGCCGGAGGGCATGCCGTACACCCTGACCGACACGGTCGGCTTCGTCCGGCACCTCCCGCACCAGCTCGTCGAGGCGTTCCGCTCCACGCTGGAGGAGGTCGCCGAGGCCGACCTGCTCGTGCACGTGGTGGACGGTTCGGACGGCATGCCGGAGAAGCAGGTCAAGGCCGTGCGCGAGGTCATCGCCGAGATCAACGGCAAGCGCGACGACCCGATGCCCGCCGAGTTGCTCGTGGTCAACAAGACCGACGCGGTAGGCGACCTGACGATCGCCCGCCTGCGCCACCTGTTCCCCGGCGCGGCGTTCGTGTCGGCGCACAGCGGCGAAGGCATCCCCGAGCTGCGGGAACGCATCTCCCAGCTCATCCCCCGCCCGGAGGTGACGGTCGAGGCGCTCGTCCCGTACGCGCGCGGCGAGATCGTCGCCCGCATCCACCGCGAGGGCGAGGTGCTGTCCGAGAAGCACACCGAGGAGGGCACCGAGCTGAGCGCCCGCGTCCACCCGACGCTGGCCGCGCTGCTGGAGCAGTACGCCGTGGGAAGCCCCGCCTGACAGTGCGCCTTCTCGTGCTCCTCGCAGTTCTGACGCTGGCAACGGCCGGGTCCGCCAATGCGGACCCGGCCGTTCCGGTTCCACTCTGCACCGTCACCGATCAACGACTGGAAGAACTCTCCGGCCTCGCCTCGGACGGCGACCGCCTGTACGCCATCAACGACAGCGACAACGGCGGCATCGCCATCCAGGTCGTGGGCCGCGACTGCGAAATCCAGGACACCATCACCGCCCAGGTCAACCCGTTCGACGTAGAAGACCTGGCGCTAGGCCCGAACGGCAACCTGTGGCTGGCGGACACCGGCGACAACAACAGGTCCAGGGAAACAGTCGCAATCCACGTCGTATCCCAAACCGGCGACGCTCAACTCTTCAGACTGACCTACCCGGACGGCAAGCACGACGCCGAAGCACTCCTCTTGGACAGCCAGGGAACCCCGTACATCATCACCAAGGAAACACTCGGCTCAGCCCTTGTCTACCGCCCAACAGCACCACTAACAGCAGACGCCACCGTCCCGATGGAACAGGTGGCCAAGGTCTCCATCGCCGGCACGGACACCCCCGGCGGCCCACTCAAGAGTTCCGTGGTGACAAGAGTGGTAACCGGCGGCGCGGTCTCCCACGACGGCAAGGTAATCGCACTGCGCACCTACACGGACGCCTACCTGTTCCCCGTGACGGACGGCGACTTCGTCAAAGCACTCGACTCAGATCCAGTGCGAATCCCACTACCGAACGAGGAACAGGGCGAAGCAATCACCTTCGACCCGGACGGCACCCTGCTGTCCGCCTCGGAATTCGGCAAGACAACATCCTCAACCATCACCACGGTGACAGGCGCAGCAGCACTAGCGGCACCCCCACCACCCATCACCACCACACCACCACCGCCGGCCCCCACCGGCAACGCGTCAGCAGCCCCCACGGTCACAACGGAAAAGACCGAACTCTGGCCTGCAATCGGCATCGGCGCAGCCGCACTAGTCCTGATAGCAGCATTCGTACGCCGCTCCCGCCGCCGCGCCTGAAACACGCACCGCCAACCAACCGCACGGCTCCGTCAGTGCCTGAAAACCCGCACCGCCGACCAATCGCCACGGCACCTACAGAATCCGCCCCTACCCAACTGGCGGCTTTTGTTCCTACCCATACCCCGGCCCCCCACCCGGCCTCCCGCCAGCCCCAACTACAGCCGCCGAAGCACAGCCACAACCTTCCCCAAAATACTGGCCTCATCACCCAAAATGGGCTCATAAGCCGCATTGTGCGGCATCAGCCACACGTGCTCGGCCGTCCTCTTGAAAGTCTTCACCGTCGCCTCACCGTCGATCATCGCCGCCACCACGTCACCGTTGTCCGCGGTGGGCTGCTGGCGAATCACCACCCAGTCACCGTCGGTGATGGCCGCGTCGATCATCGAGTCCCCGACGACCTTCAGCAGGAACAGCTCCCCCTCGCCCACGATCTCGCGCGGCAGCGGGAACACGTCCTCGATCGACTCCTCGGCCAGGATCGGCCCGCCGGCCGCGATCCGGCCCACCATGGGCACGTACGCGGGGGTCGGCTTGTGGCTCGGGTCCATGCCCGCGTCGATCTCGGTCGGCAGCACGCCGACGGCGCGCGGCCGGTTCGGGTCGCGGCGCAGGAAGCCCTTGCGTTCGAGCGCGCGGAGCTGGTGCGCCACGGAAGAGGTGGACGTCAGACCGACGGCCTCGCCGATCTCGCGGACGCTGGGCGGGTAGCCGAAGCGGTCCAGCCAGTCCCTGATGACGTCGAGCACCTTGCGCTGGCGGAGCGTGAGGCCCGCGTTGCCCGCGATGTCCGTCTGCTGGGCAAGGGCGGGGTCACCTGCCGCGGTGTCCTGGTCCTCGGTCGTCTTGCGCACCACGGTGCTTCCTCCTCACCGGTCCCGATCGCGCAGGCCGGATATCCGTCGATCTTCGAGTTTCGACGGTAGTCGCACTTCAGGTCCAGATCAAACACCTGTTCGAAGTAATCACCGGCGTGTTGTCGATATTTGTCGCCCGGAGTGGTAGACATTCGCACGGACGTTCGATCGAACCTGTGTTCGATCTTGTTCGGTTGACCTGCGATGGAGGCGTCATGGCGGTGCTCATTGGGACCCGGTCCGGCTTCGAGCTGGTCGACGAATCCGATGTGCGGGACGACTCGCCCGGACGGGGGCTCCGGCCCGGTCCCAGGGTGCTCCGGCGCTTCGAGGTCGGCGACGGCAAGAGGCCCGCGTCGAGGGCTCAGCGGGTCTCCGTGCCTGCTACGGCCGACGTGGTCGAGTGCGCTCCGGAGCGGCCCACGCGCGGCGCGGTGCTGAAGCTGGTCGCGATGTGCGTGCTCGCCGTCGTCGCCGCGGCCTGCGTGGGGCTGCTCTACCTCTACGCGTCGGGGGCGACGAGCGTTCCCGAACGGACGGGCATCGCGTACGTCCAACTGGGTGAGACGTTGCGCGACATCGCCGAGCGCAGTGCTCCGAACAGCGACCCGGACGCCGTCGTCGAGCGCATCCGTGAACTCAACCGGATGGTGGATTCGCGCGTCGTCCCCGGTCAGCCGTTGATCGTTCCTCAAGGCGTGGTCGAGCCCGCCCCCTGACGATCCCCTGATCGTCCCTCGGTCGTTGCTGTGGACCGGTTGTTCCACCGAACGGGTGTGGCGCGTCGGTTTGCCATCACGTTGTGTTCTGACATAGGTTTACCCCTACATCTAGTGGTGAGACCGACTCAAGTAGTCCACAGGTTGTGGGTAACCAGACCAGTGCGGCTGCTGCGGACGGTGCTGCCCTGGGAAGGGGATGAGCAGGGTGCGGTGTCCGTTCTGCCGGCATTCGGATTCTCGCGTGGTCGACTCCCGCGAGGCTGACGAGGGCCAGGTCATCCGTCGCAGGCGGTCCTGCTCCGCGTGCAGTCGTCGGTTCACCACCGTCGAGGAAGCCGTGCTGGCGGTCGTGAAGCGCTCCGGCGTCACCGAGCCGTTCAGCCGCGACAAGGTGGTCAACGGTGTCCGCCGGGCCTGCCAAGGCCGTCCCGTCGACGAGGACGCGTTCCAGTTGCTCGCCCAGCGGGTGGAGGAGTCGATCCGCTCCACCGGCAGTGCCGAGATCCCCAGCCACGAAGTGGGCCTGGCGATCCTCGGGCCTTTACGAGAGCTCGACGAGGTCGCCTACCTGCGTTTCGCGAGCGTCTACAGGTCCTTCTCGTCCGTCGAGGACTTCGAGAAGGAGATTTCCGATCTTCGTACGGCGCGGGAAGACGAACCGCGTCCGTAATTCCAGTTATCGGCACGTTGACCGCATCGGACGGGGATTTCCGGACGTGGCCGTGCAACCCAGGTTCAGCACAATAGGGAGACACCGGGCATGACGGAGACCGTCAGCGGCGCAGGCAAGAAGACAGCCGCGCGCAACGGCAGTGGGGACAAGCGGGGGGCCACCGCGCTGAAGGTGCGCCGGGTCTACACGACCGAGGGCAAGCACCCGTACGACGAGGTGACCTGGGAGCACCGCGACGTCGTGATGACGAACTGGCGCGACGGCACGGTGAACTTCGAGCAGCGGGGTGTCGAGTTCCCGGCCTCGTGGTCGCTCAACTCCACGAACATCGTGACCAGCAAGTACTTCCGCGGTGCTGTCGGCAGCGCGCAGCGGGAGACCAGCCTGCGCCAGCTCATCGACCGCGTCGTGAAGACGTACGTGGCCGCGGGCGTGAAGCACGCCTACTTCGCGACCGAGGCCGACTCGGTGATCTTCGAGCACGAGCTGACCTACATGCTCCTGCACCAGGTGTTCAGCTTCAACTCCCCGGTGTGGTTCAACGTCGGCACCAGTTCGCCGCAGCAGGTCAGCGCGTGCTTCATCCTCGCCGTGGACGACACGATGGAGTCGATCCTCAACTGGTACCGCGAAGAGGGCCTGATCTTCAAGGGCGGTTCCGGCGCGGGTCTGAACCTGTCCCGCATCCGCTCCTCCAAGGAGCTGCTGTCCTCCGGCGGCACCGCGTCCGGCCCGGTCTCCTTCATGCGCGGCGCCGACGCGTCCGCGGGCACCATCAAGTCCGGTGGCGCCACCCGCCGCGCGGCCAAGATGGTCGTCCTCGACGTGGACCACCCGGACGTCGAGGAGTTCATCGAGACGAAGGCGCGCGAGGAGGAGAAGATCCGCGTCCTCCGCGACGGCGGCTTCGACATGGACCTGGGCGGCAAGGACATCGTGTCCGTGCAGTACCAGAACGCCAACAACTCCATCCGCGTCTCGGACGAGTTCATGAACGCCGTCGAGTCCGGCGGCCAGTTCGGCCTGCGAGCCCGCCAGACCGGCGAGGTGATCGAGAAGGTCGACGCGAAGGACCTGTTCCGCAAGCTCGCCAAGGCCGCGTGGGAGTGCGCCGACCCCGGCATCCAGTACGACGGCACGATCAACGACTGGCACACCTGCCCCGAGTCGGGCCGGATCACCGCGTCCAACCCGTGCTCGGAGTACATGCACCTGGACAACTCCAGCTGCAACCTGGCGTCGCTGAACCTGATGAAGTTCCTGCGCGAGGACGGCACGTTCGACGCGGGCAAGTTCGCCCAGGCCGTCGAGATCGTCATCACCGCGATGGACATCTCCATCTGCTTCGCGGACTTCCCGACCGAGCCCATCGGCGAGACCACCCGCAAGTTCCGCCAGCTCGGCATCGGCTACGCCAACCTCGGCGCGCTGCTGATGGCGACCGGCCACGCGTACGACTCCGAGGGCGGCCGTTCGCTCGCCGCCGCCATCACCTCGCTGATGAACGGCGTCGCCTACCGGCGTTCCGCCGAGCTCGCGGGCATGGTCGGCCCGTACGAGGGCTACGCCCGCAACGCCGACGCCCACCAGCGCGTGATCCGCAAGCACGCCGCCGCCAACGACTCCATCCGCACGCTGGGTGGCAACGACGGCGCCGTGCACAAGGTCGCGACGCGGGCGTGGCAGGAGGCCATCGAGATCGGCGGCCGCAACGGCTGGCGCAACGCGCAGGCCTCCGTGCTCGCGCCCACCGGCACCATCGGCCTGATGATGGACTGCGACACCACCGGCATCGAGCCCGACCTCGCGCTGATCAAGTTCAAGAAGCTCGTCGGCGGCGGCTCCATGCAGATCGTCAACCAGACGGTGCCGCGCGCCCTGTCCGCCCTGGGCTACCAGGACGAGCAGGTCGAGGCGATCGTCGAGCACATCGCCGAGCACGGCAACGTCGTGGACGCGCCGAGCCTGCGCCCCGAGCACTACGAGGTCTTCGACTGCGCCATGGGCGAGCGCTCCATCGCGCCCATGGGCCACGTGCGGATGATGGCGGCCGTGCAGCCGTTCATCTCCGGCGCGATCTCCAAGACGGTGAACATGCCGGAGAACGCGACGGTCGAGGACGTCGAGGAGATCTACTTCCAGGGCTGGAAGATGGGCATCAAGGCCCTCGCGATCTACCGCGACAACTGCAAGGTCGGCCAGCCGCTGTCCGCGGGCAAGGGTGCCAACACCGGTGGCGAGGCCACGGCTTCCGCCACGGCCAAGCCCGAGACCGTCATCGAGTACCGGCCGGTCCGCAAGCGCCTGCCGAAGAAGCGCCCCAGCCAGACCGTGTCGTTCACCGTCGGCGGCGCCGAGGGTTACCTGCACGCCGGTTCGTACCCGGACGACGGCCTCGGCGAGATCTTCGTCAAGCTCGGCAAGCAGGGCTCCACCCTCGCGGGCGTGATGGACGCGTTCTCCATGTCCATCTCCGTCGGCCTCCAGTACGGCATCCCGCTGGAGTTCTACATCTCGAAGTTCCAGAACCTCCGCTTCGAGCCCGCGGGCATGACGGACGACCCCGACGTCCGCATCGCGACCAGCGTCCTGGACTACCTGTTCCGCAGGCTGGCCCTCGACTACCTGCCCTACGAGAAGCGGTCGCAGCTCGGCATCTTCACCGCCGACGAGCGCACCGCCACCGTCGCGAACGAGTACGGCGGCGGCAACGACGTCGACATCGTGGGCCTGCAAACCTCCGTGGACGCCAGTCCCGCGAAGGAGACCAAGCCCAGCAAGCAGGACACGCGCGTCGGCAGTTCCACCGAACTGCTCGAACTGCACCTCGGCACCACCGCCGACGCCCCGCTCTGCATGACCTGCGGCACCAAGATGCGCCCCGCGGGCTCTTGCTACCTCTGCGAAGGCTGCGGCAGCACCTCCGGCTGCAGCTAGTCGGTCGACAGATCCTGACGAGGGCGGTCCCGATCCGGGGCCGCCCTCGTCGGCGTCTGCACGGTTCCTCCACCCAACCTCCACACGCCCCGGCACAACGCCCCTCTCCGCCGCCACGTCCTGGGAAACAGGGGGAATGAGAGGGGACGGACGTGGACGAGTTCAGCGGTTCGGTCGTCGAGTTGCGGGCGGAAGCCCGGCGGCGCGAGGACATCGGTGATCCACAGTGGACGGTCGGTGCGGTGATCCCGCGCGCTGTGGTCGAGAGCGTGCAGCGGTTCCAGGTCGGGGAGGCCGGGGACGGGGCGAACCTGATCGCCAAAGCGGCCGGTGAGGGTGACTACTCGGTCGCGGTGCGGTTGTTCGTGGCGGAGGAGCAGAACCACGCGCGGATGCTGGCGTTGCTGCTGGACGCGGCGGGGGCGTCGACGATCGCGAGCCACTGGAGCGACGTGGTGTTCGTGCGGTTGCGGCGGGCGCTGGGGCTGCGGGTGGAGTTGCTGGTGCTGATGGTCGCCGAGGTGGTCGCGCTGGGCTACTACCGGCTGCTGCGCGACGGCACGGGTGATCCGCTGGTGACGGAGGTGGCGGGGCGGATCCTGGCGGACGAGGAGCGCCACGTGCCGTTCCACTGCCGTCGGCTGCGCAAGGCGTTCGCCGGCCTGCCCGCGTTGGTCCGGCCGGTGGTGTTCGGGGTGTGGCGGGTGCTGCTGTTCGGCGCGTCCCTCGTCGTCGCGTACGACCACGGGCCCGCCCTGCGCGTCCTCGGCACGACCCGGCGGGGCTTCGTGGTGGAGGTGAACCGGCTGTTCGCCGAGGTCCTGGCCGCCGAGTTCCCGTCGAGGCGGATCTTGTTGGCCGGCAACGGAAAAGCTGATCATCGCCCGGTCGGGTGATGTGCGTCGCGGATAATTCATCACGTGTTGAGTTCTTGGCCGAACGCTCGTAACCTCTGCGTCATGGACGCAAGGCTGGACATCGACGACCGGCTCATCCGCGACTTCGCCTCGATCGACGCGGGCATGCTGACCGCGGTGGGGGGCAAGGCGGCGAACCTGGGCGAACTCACGACCGCGGGCCTGCCCGTGCCGCCGGGGTTCTGCGTGACGACCGAGGCGTACCGCCTGGTCGCCGCGGAGGCGGGCATGGACGCGCTGCTGGACGGCGACCACGCCGACCTCGCGGTCAGGGCACGGGAGTTGCTGCTGGCCGCGCCGATGCCGGACGGCGTGCGGGACGCGCTGCTCGCCGAGTACGCCGCCCTCGGCGACCGGACCCCGGTGGCCGTCCGCTCGTCCGCCACGGCCGAGGACCTGCCGTTCGCGAGCTTCGCGGGGCAGCAGGACACCTACCTCAACGTCGTGGGGCCGGACGCGGTGATCGACGCGGTGCGCCGGTGCTGGGCATCGCTGTGGACGGACCGCGCGGTCGCCTACCGGGACAGCAACGGCATCGACCACCACGTCGTGCGGCTCGCGGTCGTGGTCCAGGAGATGGTGCAGTCGGCCGTG
>DATMCA010000984.1:0-4405 GCA_035559015.1 Umezawaea sp.
AACGTGATCATGTGGAGGGTCGTCGCGTCGCGCTCCACGAGCGCGCGCGCCGTCACCATCTCGCACACGTACAGCCCCGCCCCGTACTGCCTGCACAGCCGGCGGAACGCCACGTTCGTGATGCCCGCCATCGGCGCGAGCACGACCGGCGGGTCGACCTCGAACGGGCCGATCCGCAAGGACTTGGTGGTCTGGAGTGCCGTGGACATCCCGACCATTGTCACCCGGCGCGAGAGTGGACGTGCACCGGATGGCTGAGGCGGTGCTCACGCCCGTGCGACGACCTCCTAGAACGGCACCGTGAGGCACGCCAGCCGCGCACCCGCCGTGCCCGCGTGGCCGGGGTCGGTGTGCGTGTGCTCGGCGTGGACGACGACCGACGCGGCGTGGCGGTCGGTGAAGGTCCAGGCGACCCGCGTGGCGGCGAGGCCGGTGCCGCGGGCGTTGGTGGTGAAGTCGAGCCAGATCTCGTTGTCCGGGTTGGCGTACGCGGGGTCCGTCGCGCCGCCGGGCAGGTGCTGGAAGTGCGGTCCGGCGTCGGCGGGGTTGAGGCCGCACGGCTTGGTGTGGGCGTGGGCGCCGTAGTCGCGGTTCGGCAGCAGGCCCTCCACGTGCAGCAGGACGAACGTGCCGCCGCCCGGCGTCGCCCACGACAGCACCGACGCCTCCGAGCCCACCGGCGCCAGTGCTGTGTCGTAGACGGTCAGCGGGCCCGCGACGTGGACCGGCGGGGCGACGGCGGTGCTGAACGCGAGCGCGACTGCGGTGAGGTGCATGGGCCATCAGTAGCCCCAAGGACGCACGGCGGGCCAGCCACGTCACCCCTTCCGGTGATCACCCGACGGCGGTGGTGAATTCCTGAATTCGGAAAGGCGCACGAGAAAACCCCAGCTTTGTGAACTGGGGTTCTGGTGGGCCGCCAGGGACTCGAACCCTGAACCAAGAGATTAAAAGTCTCCTGCTCTGCCAATTGAGCTAGCAGCCCTCGTGTGCAGCGTACCGACTGGAGCGCTTCGGCGGTGCAGGGTGGTCGACTTCGTCGTGCGGGTGTCGGGCGGGGTGGTGGCGGGGGCGTGTTCCCATGCAGGTGGTGGTGTTTCGGGCGTTGTCGATCTTGTCCTCGGTGCTGGTCGCGGGATGCCTCCCCACCTGGCATAACGGGCCGTGGAACGCCGGTTGTGCGGCGTGATCCATATCACAATCGAGCATCCGAATTGCCTACCCGCACATCTCCTCTACGTTCGGTCGGCATGGCTGAAAGGGAGTTGGATATGCGCGGGGACACCGGTTGGGTTCGTCGTGGTGGTGCTGTGGTCGCGGCCGTGGCCGTCGCAGGACTGGTGGCGGCCTGCGGGACGGCCGGTGAGCGGGACGGCGGCGGGTCGAAGAGCGGTGGTGACGGTTCGCAGCCGAAGGCGTCCGACACGTTCACCAGCAACGTCGCGGACGCCTCGGAGAAGTGCACGAAGGTGAAGGTGTCGCCCGGGGAGGCGAAGGCCGCCGAGAACGGGAACGGGCAGATGCGGCTGCCGTTGACGATGACGAACACCGGCGGTGCGGCGTGCCTGCTGCGCGGGTACCCGGGCGCGCGGCTCCAGGGGCAGGACAGCCAGGCGTGGGACCTCATGCGGGCCGGTGACGAGACGAAGGACGTGAAGGACGTGCAGCTCACGCCCGGTGGGACCACGACCGCGTACCTGACGTACCTGCCCGAGAAGGGCGACAACCGGTGGGACGTCGTCACGCTCGTGGTGACGCCGCCGAACACGGCCGACTCGCAGTCGTTCCGCTGGCCGGGCGGGTCGGTGCTGCGGCAGGACGCCGCCACGCACCCCGGCACGTACATCGGACCGGTCGGCGCCTGGGGTGCCGGCGGGGCCTAGGGACGCAGGTAGCGCGTCACGTCCAGCAGCGCGCCGGGACCGGCCGGTTCGGTGGTGGCGCAGGCGGTCAGGCCCGTCGTGAGCTCGTGCTCGGACAGGCCGGTGCCGATCATGACGAGCTGAGTCCCCCGTGCGGCACCGCGCGGCCACGGGGTCCGCTCCAGCGACAGGTGGTCGCCGACGGTGTGCAGGGCGTAGCGGTCGTCCGTGCCGAAGTCGACGAAGCCCTTCACGCGGTACAGGCCCGTCGGGCGCGCGGACAGGAAGCGCAGGAACCGGCGCGGGTGCAGCGGGGTGCTCCCGGTGAACTCGACGCTGTCGTAGAGCGCGTGCACGTGGTCGCCGTGGTCCTCGACGAGGTCCTCGAAGGACAGTTGGCCGATCGTCGGCGTGCGGGGCCGGGGGTCGAAGAGCAGGGCCGGGTCGACGCGCCCCAGCGTGGTCTCCACGACGGGGGTGCCGGGGGCGACGGCCGCGCGCACCGCGGGCAGGTCGGCGGCGCGGTCGGTCTTGTTCAGCACCACCAGGTCCGCCAGCCGCAGGTGCTTCGCGATCTCCGGGTGCCGGGCGCTGGTGGCGGTGAACTCCGCGGCGTCCACGACCAGCACGAGACCGCCGTAGGTGATGCGCGGCTGGGAGCTGGCGAGGACGAGCTTGACCATGCTCTGCGGCTCGGCGAGACCACTCGCCTCGATCACGATGACGTCGACGTTCGCGGAGGGCTTGGCCAACCGGGTGAGCATGTCGTCCATGTCGGACGGGTCGACCGCGCAGCACAGGCAGCCGTTGCTCAGCGAGATGGTGGAGTCGACCTGGCTCGCGACGGTCATGGCGTCGACGTTGATGCTGCCGAAGTCGTTGACCAGGACCCCGATCCGCGTTCCGCCCGCGGTGGCGAGCAGGTGGTTGAGCAGCGTGGTCTTCCCGGAACCGAGGAAGCCCGCCACGACGATCACCGGGATCCGCTGCTTCGCCACCGGGACATGCTAGAACGGCGCTGGGTAACGGATCGGTCGCCATCCGCACATTTGCGAAAACCCTGCGAACTCCGAGGTCAGCCGGTTAGAGTCCGGCCAAACGACACGGATGACGGAGACGCATGGGGGAGTTCACCGGCACGGCGTTCGGCTATCCGACGGCGTTCCTCAGCGTGCTCCTCGTCGTGGTCGTCCTGTACTGGCTGCTGGCCGCCGTCGGCGTGCTCGACGGGGACGACGGGGCTTTCGGCCTCGACGGCGCGCTCGCCGGGCTCGGCCTCGACGGTGTGCCCGTGACCGTCGTGCTGTCGCTGGTGACCGCCTTCTCCTGGTTCGCCTGTCTCGGGGGCTCCGTGCTGCTCAACGGCTTCGACCTGTCGTCCCCGGTGGTGATCGCGCTCGGCGTCGTCGTGCTGCTGGTCGCGCTGGTCGTCGGCGTGCCGGCGGCGCTGGCGAGCGAGTCGCATCCGACGCTGCACGAGCTGGAGGGACAGCTGATGTGCCCGACCTGCGGGACTCCGCTGGACATGTCGGACGCGCCGGCAGCGAACCGCATCCGCGCGTTCATCGTCAATCGCATCGACGGGGGCGACACCCGGAGCGAGATCATGGACAAGCTCGTAGCGCAGTTCGGGCCGGGGATCCGCGCGGCCCCTCCGAAGAGCGGGTGGGGGCTGCTCGCCTGGTTGCTGCCGCTCGTGCTCCTCGTGGGAGGCGGCGCCGTCCTCGGCGTCTATGCCTGGCGCTGGAGTCGCTCGCGCGAGCCCGCCCCCGCTGCGGCCAGACCCGAGCAAAACGGCCGCGCGCCACTCGATCCGGATCTGGAGCGCCGGCTCGAGGAAGAGCTCGCGCGCTTCGAATGATCGTTCGGCTCTTCGTCGCCTTCGGGGCCGGTTTCGTGTCAGTGATCACTCCCTGCGTACTGCCGCTCGTCCCGGGCTACCTCGCCACGGTGTCGGCGGTGGACGCGGAGCGGCTCGGCCAGCGTGGGGTGGCGCGGCGCGTGACCGTTGCGAGCCTGCCCTTCTTCGCCGGCTTCACCGTGGTGTTCGTCCTGCTCGGTATCGGGGCGACCGCCGTGGCGTCGACGCTCGGCACGCGGGCGCAGCAGGAGATCGGCGGCTTCATCCTCATCGTGGTCGGCTTTGCGCTGATGGGCCTCCTGCCGCTGCCGAAGAGCCTCGTCGGCGCCGGGCTGATCGGCGGCGCCCGAAAGAGCGGATCGCGCGCCCTCCTCGGAGCCGCCTTCGCGACCTGCGCGGCGCCGTGCATCACGCCTGTGCTGGCGGGTGTGCTCGTGCTTGCGGGAGGGACGTCGACGGTCGCGAAAGGGGCTGCCCTGTTGCTCGTGTACTCGCTCGGGCTGGCTTTCGCCTTCCTGCTCGCCGGCGTGTCGTTCGCGAAAGCTATGGGGACGTTCCGCTGGCTTCGCGACCGTTACCGAATCCTCAGCGTGTCCGGCGGAGCCGTGCTCGTCGCACTCGGATGCCTGCTCTTCTTCGACCGTATGTGGTGGCTGCGCGTTGGCCTCAACCGCTTCCTGCA
>DATMCA010000985.1:0-3696 GCA_035559015.1 Umezawaea sp.
GTTCGTCGGCGTGCTGCTGGGCGAGCGAGCGGACGTCTCCGG
The DNA here is from genome assembly GCA_035559015.1 of Umezawaea sp. Classification (GTDB taxonomy): domain Bacteria; phylum Actinomycetota; class Actinomycetes; order Mycobacteriales; family Pseudonocardiaceae; genus Umezawaea. Next base: position 43 of record DATMCA010000985.1, read on the forward strand.
GTACGTGCGCACGACGTTGGGGCCGCTGCTGGACTACGACGCCGTCCGCGGCACGGAACTCGTGCGGACCCTCGCCGTCTACTTCTCCTGCGGCGCGAACCTCAGCCGCGCCAAGGACGAACTGCACGTGCACGTCAACACGGTGGTGCAGCGCCTGGACCGCGTGGCCACGCTGCTCGGCGAGGACTGGCAGTCGCCCGAACGGGTGCTGGAGATCCAGTTGGCGCTGCGCCTCCTGCTGCTCGTCGGCTAGCTCGCCGCCGCGGCCACCACCTCGTCCTTGAGGTGCTGCGGCAGTCCTGCCCGTCCGGCCAGCCAGGCGGTCCAGTCGGGGAGCAGCGCCTTGACCGCGAGGGTGACGGGATCGGTGGGGAACCAGTCACCGATGAGCTCTCGCTGGATCCGGAGCCGTCGGGGCGACACGAGGTACCACGTCTCCGGCAGGACGTCCTCCACCCAGTTCGCGGCCAGCGCCTCGACGGCCTCGGCGTCCGGCTCGGTGCCGTGCTCGGCGTAGTGCCAGGCGGTGAACTCACCGGTGAGGGGGCTGATGTCACCGTGCTGGAACAGGTTCTCCGGTTCGGGCAGCGGAGTGCCCCGGCTTTCGAGAGCGGTGACGAGGTCGTCGATCCGACGGCGTGCGCGGAACCAGTTGTCGAGCACCTCCCCGGACTCGGAGCCGATGATCATGCGGTCGTCCAGGTCGACGTGCGCCAGCGCCAGCGCGTCGGTCGGGTCGTCGACGGGCGCCGCCACGGCGTTGTCGGCGGTGGCACCGACCTGCGCGCGCCACGCCGCGGACGCTTCCTCGACGTCGGCGAACACGCCCGGTGCGACCAGCGCCACCCCGTCGCCGCTCAGGTCGAGATCGAACAGGAACACGTGGCGGTCCAGGCCGCCGGGGTAGCCGCAGGCCGCGATGATCGCGCGACGGGTGCCGTAGGCATCACGCAGTCCCCACAGTTCGCCGGTGGCCTTGACGTGCGGCATCAGCGACAACCAGCTCGGCACGTCGCCGAGCGCCCCCAGCGCCGGGGCGCACCGGTCGATCTCGGCGCGGGCGCGGGCGACGAGCGGGGGCGTGCCGATCGACAGCAGAGCGTGCAGGAGCCGCCACGGTGCCCTCCACGCGCCACCGGCAGGGTCTCCGGCGGCCCGCACGGCCCGGTCCGCCGCGGCGGTCGCCAGTTCCTCGGCCCACCAGTCGAACCACAGCCCGTCGGCGTTGTCGCTGGTCAGCCGGGCGCGCAGGCGTGCGCCGACCAGTTCGGTCGCGGCCTGTTCGAGTTGCCGCGGCCCTCGCGCCGCCAGCAGGGCCTCGACGTCGTCGAGCGCGATGTCGATCGCGTCGGCGAACCACGGGGGAGGCGTCTCGCGGTCGAGACCCCCCAGCGTTCGAAGGGTCCGCTCGAAGGCCGCGGCGGTGGCCATGTCGAGTCGACGCCGTCCCTTGGCGGAACCGCTCTTCTTGCTCTTCTTCGCTTTGCGACCGCGTGACACCGGTGACATGCGCCAAGGGTAGTGGCCCCGATCGGTGGCCTAGCGCAGGGAGCACTCGGTAGGGGAGACGGTGGCCGGTCGGGCGACCGTGGCCGAGGCGGGCGGGCGCGAGCCGTCCAGCCACCGCTCCAACGCGACGAAAGCCGTGCGGTGGCAAGGGGTCAGGGGGCGGAGCCGGTCGGGGAAGGCGTCGTAGAGCGAGTCGACGTGCGTGCCGCCCTCGATCCGGTAGTAGCGGAACAGCCTGTCGCGTCCCGCTTTCCGCACCATCTCCGCGTACACGTCGGAGTCCTGGTCGATCGGCAGCAGCCCGTCGAGCGTGCCGTGCAACGTCAGCAGCGGTTTGCCGATCCGTCCGGTCAGCGCGATCTTCCGCACCGCCCGTTGTGCCACTGGCCTGTCGGCGTAGTCGTAGTCCGCTTCGGCGCCCTCGTAGCCGGGGTCCAGCGCCTCGCGGTAGATCCGCTGGGTCAGTTCCCAGTAGTGCTGCCGGTAGAACGGCCAGAGGAACTCCGACCCGGCCGGGAACACCGGCTCACCGCGCAGCGCGGGCGGCAGGAACGTCAACAGGTTCGGGCCCTTCTCCCGCCACAGCACGCCTTCCCAGTCCACCCCGCCGTCGTACAGCTCGGGGTGGTTCTCCAGTTGCCACCGCACCAGGTAACCGCCGTTGGACAGGCCGGTCGCGATCGTCCGGCCGACCGGACGGCAGTAGTGCTGCCGCACCAGCGTTTTCGCCGCACGCGTCAACTGCGTCTCGCGCTGGTTCCACTCCACGATCGCGTTCCCGCCCGCGTAGAACTCGACCCCGGTGTTCCCCTTGTCGGTGGCGGCGAACGCGTACCCGCGCTGGAGCACCCAGTCGCTGATCGCGCGGTCGTTCGCGTACTGCTCCCGCACCCCCGGCGACCCGGACACCACCAGCCCGCCGTTCCACCGCGCGGGCAACCGGATCACGAACTGCGAGTCGTGGTTCCAACCGTGGTTGGTGTTGGACGTCGAGTCGTCCGGGAAGTACCCGTCGACCTGCGTACCGGGCACGGCGGTCGGCGCGGGCAGGCCGGCGGGCGTCAACCCGGCCCAGTCGGCCGGATCGGTCAGCCCACCGGCCGTGGTCAGGTCCGCGGCGCGCCGGACCTCCTGGTGTTCGGCACCGGGCACCCGCACCGGCCCGCACCGGCCGGCCTGCTCCGCCTGGGCGGGTGTGACGTTGACGAGGAACAGGGCTGCGACGAGCGGAACGACGATGTTCACGCACCCGACGGTAGAGCGGGGACCGTTGGCGGGTAATGGTTCCAGCCACCACATGCGCGCCGCGGGATGTGGCGCTCCCTTCCATCGCGCGGGTCGCCGGCGATTCCTACCGTGAGGTGCGGACAAGGAGGTCCGCATGCGCATCACCGCTCTGGTCCTGATCCTGCTCACGACCATGACGCCGACCGCACGAGCCGCGAGCATCACCGAGGTGACCGGCTTCGGCACCAATCCCGGCAACCTCAGGATGTTCCGCTACGTCCCCGACGGCCTGCCGGCGGGCCGCCCGCTGGTCGTCGCCCTGCACGGCTGCACCCAGGACGCCGCCGGCTACGGCACCGCGTCGGGCTGGGTGGCGTTGGCCGACCGCTACCGCTTCTCGGTCCTGCTGCCGCAGCAGCAGACCGCCAACAACCTCAACAAGTGCTTCAACTGGTTCCAGACGGCCGACACCACCCGCGGCCAGGGCGAGGCCGCGTCCATCGCCCAGATGATCACCAAGATGGCCGCCGGCCCCGCCTACGTCACGGGGTTGTCAGCGGGCGGCGGCATGACCTCGGTGCTGCTCGCCACCTACCCGGAGACCTTCCGCGGCGGCGGCATCGTCGCCGGCCTCCCGTTCGGCTGCGCCACCAGCGTCCTGGACGCCTACACCTGCATGAACCCCGGCAAGAACCTCACACCCCAGCAGTGGGGCGACAAGGTCCGCGCCGCCTCCCCGTTCACCGGCACCCGGCCGCCCGTGACCATCTGGCACGGCACGGCCGACTACACCGTCGCCGTGGCGAACCAGCGGGAACTGGTCGAGCAGTGGACGAACGCCCAGGGCACCGACGCCGTCGCCGACACGACCGACACCGTCGCCGGGTATCCCCATTCGGTGTACCGCAACGCTTCCGG
>DATMCA010000986.1:0-6555 GCA_035559015.1 Umezawaea sp.
TCCAGGCGTCGCTCTCCGAGGACGGCGCCAACATGCTCGTCGGCCTGTCCTGGGTGGCGTTCTTCTTCATCGTGCTCGTCCTGCCCCTGACCTTCCTGCAACGCAGCCTAGAAAAGCGCTGGAGCGTCGCCCGATGAGCAACGTGCTGTTCGACGTACCCGGCCCGAAGGCGAGGCTGCGGCACCGGATCATGGCCGTCGTGGGCGTGCTCGGCGTGCTCGGCCTCATCGGGTTCGTCGGCTACCGCTTCTACGACAGCGGTCAGTTCGAGCCCGAGATGTGGGAGTGGCTCCAGTACACGACGATCCAGGTCCAGCTCGCCGAGCGCGTGGGCGCCACGCTCCAGGCCTTCGGCCTCGGCGCGGTGGCCGCGATGGTGTTCGGCGCCGTGCTGGCCGCGGGCAAGCTCTCGGAGCACGCGTTCTGGCGCGTCCCGGCGACGTTCATCGTCGAGGTCTTCCGCGCCATCCCGCTGCTGATCATGATCTTCTTCTTCTACTTCGGCCTGCCCGCGGTCGACATCAAGATGTCGCAGTTCACCGCGGTCGTGCTCGGTCTGACGCTCTACAACGGCTCGGTGCTGGCCGAGGTCTTCCGCGCGGGCATCATGTCGCTGCCGCGCGGCCAGACCGAGGCCGCGTACGCGCTGGGCATGCGCAAGACCCAGGTGATGGTGCTGATCCTGCTCCCCCAGGCGCTGCGGGTGATGCTGCCGACCATCGTCAGCCAGCTCGTCGTGCTCCTGAAGGACACCGCGCTCGGCTTCATCATCAACTACAAGGAACTCCTGGACTACGCGAAGTACCTCGGTGGCCAGGGCCAGTTCGGCAGGCCCCTGGTGCCCGTGACCATCGTGGTCGCCGCCATCTACGTGACCATGTGCCTGCTGCTCACCTGGCTGGCCGTCACGCTGGAGAAGCGCAACAGGCGCAACAAGAAGATCAAGACCACCGGCACGAAGGCGCTGGACGACGTGGCCATCCCGGCCGCGGCCCAGTCCCTCTAGCCGCCACCCGGTCCTGGCGAAGGGCGCTCCCGGTTCTCCGGGGGCGCCCTTCGCCGTTCAGGGCCTCGTTCGTTCAAGGCCGTCGCCGTTCAGGGCCTCGTTCAGCGCCGTCGCCGTTCACGGCGGAACCGGCGCACCGCCCGCCCACGTCACGACGACGTGCCGCCGTCGCAGCCGCTGGACCCCTCACCATCGCTTCCGGACATGTCCACCTCCCCGATCGCATGCCGCCACCACCAACGGTAGCCAGATCCCGCCGGTCAGCGAACAGCTGGAAAGCACACGATCAGGTGGAACTCCGGCTCACGACTGGCGGCGGAAGATCTTGTTGCCCAGCCAGACGATGGGGTCGTACTTGCGGTCCGCCACCCGTTCCTTCATCGGGATCAGGGCGTTGTCGGTGATCTTGATGTGCTCGGGGCAGACCTCGGAGCAGCACTTGGTGATGTTGCACAGCCCGAGCCCGTGGGTCTCCTGCGCGGCGACGGTCCGGCCGCCCTCGTCCAGCGGGTGCATCTCCAGTTCCGCGATCCGCATGAGGAACCGAGGCCCGGCGAACGCCTCCTTGTTCTCCTCGTGGTCGCGGATCACGTGGCAGGTGTCCTGGCACAGGAAGCACTCGATGCACTTGCGGAACTCCTGCGAGCGCTCCACGTCGATCTGCTGCATCCGGTACTCGCCGGGGGCGAGGTCCTTCGGCGGCTTGAACGACGGGATCTCGCGGGCCTTCGTGTAGTTGAACGACACGTCCGTCACGAGGTCCCGGATGATCGGGAACGTGCGCATGGGCGTGATCGTGATGGTCTCGCCCTCGGTGAACGTCGACATGCGGGTCATGCACAGCAGTCGCGGCCTGCCGTTGATCTCGGCCGAGCACGAGCCGCACTTGCACGCCTTGCAGTTCCACCGCACGGCGAGGTCGCCCGCCTGCGTGGCCTGGAGGCGGTGGATGACGTCGAGGACGACCTCGCCCTCGTTCACCTCGACGGTGAAGTCCTCCAGCCCTCCCCCGTCGGCATCGCCGCGCCAGACCCGGAAGTTCCCCTGGTAACCCATTGTCAGCTCCCCAACTCGTCACCGGTGAGGTACTTCTCCAGCTCGCCGCGGTCGAACAGGTCCAGCAGGTCCTCGCGGATGGGGATCTGCGGTTTGACCACCACGTCCACTTCGGACGGTCCGGAAACCGTGCACACCAGCAGCTTCCGCCGCCAGTCCGGGTCCATCGCCGGGTAGTCGTCACGGGTGTGGCCGCCGCGGCTCTCGGTGCGCAGCAGCGCGGCCTTGGCGACGCACTCGCTGACGACGAGCATGTTGCGCAGGTCCAGCGCGAGGTGCCAGCCGGGGTTGAACTGCCGGTGGCCCTCGACGGTCAGCGTCCTGGCGCGGGCCTTGAGGCCTTCGAGGCGTTCCAGCGCCTGCTCGATCTCCTCGGCCTTGCGGATGATGCCGACGAGGTCGTTCATCGTCTGCTGGAGCTCCATGTGCAGCGTGTACGGGTTCTCCCCGCCCTCGCCGGAGAACGGGGCCAGCGCGACCCGCTCAGCCTCGGCGACGGCCGCTTCCGACGGCACGGGCCGGGTGCTCAGCGAAGCCGCGTAGTCCGACGCCCCGGCGCCCGCGCGGCGGCCGAACACCAGCAGGTCGGACAGCGAGTTGCCGCCGAGCCGGTTCGAGCCGTGCATGCCGCCGGACACCTCTCCCGCCGCGAACAGGCCGGGCACCGACGACGCCCCGGTGTCCGGGTCGACCTCGACGCCGCCCATGACGTAGTGGCAGGTCGGCCCGACCTCCATGGGCTGGGCGGTGATGTCGACGTCGGCGAGTTCCTTGAACTGGTGGTACATCGACGGCAGGCGCCGGGTGATCTCCTCGGCGGGCAGCCGCGTCGACACGTCCAGGAACACGCCGCCGTGCTCGGTGCCGCGACCGGCCTTCACCTCGGAGTTGATCGCGCGGGCGACCTCGTCGCGGGGCAGCAGTTCCGGTGGGCGCCGGTTGTTGTCGGCGTCGGTGTACCAGCGGTCGCCCTCGGCCTCGCTGTCGGCGTACTTCTCCTTGAAGACCTCGGGGATGTAGTCGAACATGAACCGCTTGCCTTCGGAGTTCCGCAGCACACCGCCGTCGCCGCGCACCGACTCTGTGACCAGGATGCCCTTCACGCTGGGCGGCCAGACCATGCCGGTCGGGTGGAACTGGATGAACTCCATGTTGATCAGCGAGGCGCCCGCGCGCAGGGCCAGCGCGTGGCCGTCGCCGGTGTACTCCCACGAGTTCGACGTGACCTTGAACGACTTGCCGATGCCGCCGGTCGCCAGGATCACCGAGGGGGCCGTGAACAGCACGAACCGGCCCGACTCGCGCCAGTAGCCGAACGCCCCCGCGACCCGGCCGTCCTCGATCAGCAGGTCGCTGACGGTGAACTCCTGGAACACCTTCAGCTTGGCCTCGTAGTCGCCGGTCTCGGCGAAGTCCTCCTGCTGCAACGAGACGATCTTCTGCTGGAGGCTGCGGATCAGCTCCAGGCCCGTGCGGTCGCCGACGTGCGCCAGCCGCGGGTACTCGTGGCCGCCGAAGTTGCGCTGGCTGACCCGGCCGTCCGCGGTCCGGTCGAACAGGGCACCGTAGGTCTCCAGCTCCCAGACGCGGTCCGGGGCCTCCTTGGCGTGCAGCTCGGCCATCCGCCAGTTGTTCAGGAACTTGCCGCCGCGCATGGTGTCGCGGAAGTGGACCTGCCAGCTGTCGTTGGAGTTCACGTTGCCCATGGCCGCGGCGATGCCGCCCTCGGCCATCACCGTGTGGGCCTTGCCGAACAACGACTTGCAGAGCACCGCCGTGCGCATCCCGTGCTCACGGGCCTCGATCGCGGCACGCAGTCCGGCGCCCCCGGCACCGATGACGAGTACGTCGAACGAGTGCCGTTCCAGCTCGGCCAAGGTTGTGCTCCCTAGTTGACGATGCGCAGGTCGCCGATGACCCCGGAGGCGACGAGAGCGATGTAGAGGTCGGTCAGGCAGACGAAGATCAGCGAGGCCCAGGCGAGCTGCATGTGCTTGGCGTTGAGCTTGGAGATCTTCTGCCACATCCAGTAGCGGACGGGGTGCTTGGAGAAGTGCTTGAGCTTGCCGCCGGTGATGTGCCTGCACGAGTGGCAGGACAGCGTGTAGGCGGCGAGCAGGCCCACGTTGACCAGCAGGACGATGTTGCCGAGACCGATGCCGAAGCCCTTCTCACCGGAGAAGGCGGCTATCGCGTCGTAGATGTTGATCAGCAGCAGGATCGAGGCCGCGTAGAAGAAGTAGCGGTGCAGGTTCTGCGCGATCAGCGGCGCCTTGGTCTCGCCGGTGTACGTCTTGTGCGGTTCCGCCACGGCGCACGCGGGCGGCGACATCCAGGCCGCCCGGTAGTAGGCCTTGCGGTAGTAGTAGCAGGTGATCCGGAACCCCAGCAGGAACGGGATGATGAACACCGGTGGCGTGAGGAAGCCGGGCAGTTCCGGCAGCGGCTGGCCGAAGTGGCTGGCCGCCGGGACGCACTCGGCGCTCAGGCACGGTGAGTACATGGGTGTCAGGTAGTGGTACTCCGACACCCAGTAGTAGTCGTTCATGAAGGTGCGGATCGCCGCGTAAACGGAGATCAACCCCAGCCCGGCTACCGTGAGCAACGGCGACAGCCACCACCGGTCCGTGCGCAGCGTGCGCTCGGAGATCTGCGCCCTCACCAACTGGCCCACCTCGGTTCCACTTCGTTGTGGCTGCAAAGGCCTCGGCCCCCGCATACCAGCGAGGGCCGAGGTGGAGTGTTGCAGATCACCTATCGCTGACGGTAGCCACCCAACCCCTCGTCGTCGGCGTCCTGCCACAGCGACGAGTCGTACGGGGTGTCCGGAACGACGACCACCTCCCGCTCCACCAGGGGCGCCCTCCGGGGCGGTGGCGGGGAGTCGATGTCGATCAACTCCGTGGCGTCGATGTCCATGCGCTCGATGTCGTTCGCAAGCCGCTGCACTGCGGCAACGTCGCCATAGCGCCCGCGCAGGGAGCCGACGCACTGCCTGAGCTGACCCAGCGCGCGCCTCAACTCGACGATCTCCGTGGACGTCATGTCGCACCTCCGTTACCGAGGTCCCCGTCAGTGATCTCGACGCCGACTCTGCCTTGTCCAGCGCCATGTGACAAGCGACACACGCCAAATTTTACAGTTCGGGACACCCCCTGTTCTCCCCGTAGGAACCCCTGGTTTCTGAATCGGTTATGTGTGAAAGCGCACTGGTGACCTACCCTGTGAACGACACGACCCGAACGTGCGACGCCAGCGCTGCCGTCCACTGGGCCCACCACGGCCCGTGATCACCGGAGTCAGCAGAATGAGCCACACGCACCCCATCGTCGCCGAGGTGACCTAGCGCATCACGGCACGCAGCGCCGCCTCCCGCGCGACGTACCTCGACCGCATGGCTGCCGCGGCTAGCGAGTCCACCACCCGAACGGGTATGGCGTGCAGCAACCTCGCCCACGGCTTCGCCGGCATCACCGGCGGCGACAAGGCCGCCCTGCGCGCCCTGCGCAAGCCGAACGTGGCGATCGTCTCCGCCTACAACGACATGCTCTCGGCGCACCAGCCGATGAACGAGTACCCCGCCTGGATCAAGGACGCCGCCCGCCGTTCGGGGGGCATCGCCCAGTTCGCCGGTGGAGTGCCCGCCATGTGCGACGGCATCACGCAGGGCCGTGACGGCATGGAGCTGTCCCTGTTCAGCCGCGACGTCATCGCCATGTCCACCGGCGTGGCCCTGTCCCACGAGATGTTCGACGCCACGCTGCTGCTCGGCGTGTGCGACAAGATCGTGCCCGGCATGCTCATCGGCGCGCTCTCGTTCGGCCACCTGCCGACCATCCTGGTGCCCGCGGGCCCGATGAGCTCCGGCCTGACGAACTCCGAGAAGAGCCGCGTCCGCCAGCTGTTCGCCGAGGGCAAGGCCACCCGCGAAGACCTGCTGGAAGCCGAGGCAGCGTCCTACCACAGCCCCGGCACCTGCACGTTCTACGGAACCGCCAACTCGAACCAGCTGGTCAACGAGGTCATGGGCCTGCACCTCCCCGGCGCGACCTTCGTGCCCCCGGGCACCCCGTTGCGCCGCGCCCTGACCGAGGAAGCCGCCCGCCGCGCCGTGCGGATCAGCCGCGGCGAGGAGTACACGCCGCTGGCCAAGGTCGTCGACGAGCGCTCGATCGTGAACGGCGTGATCGCCCTGCTGGCCACGGGCGGCTCCACCAACCTCACGATGCACCTGGTCGCCATCGCCTCCGCCGCGGGCATCGAGCTGAGCTGGGACGACTTCTCCGACCTGTCGTCGATCGTGCCCCTGCTGACCAGGGTCTACCCGAACGGCAGCGCCGACATCAACCACTTCCAGGCCGCCGGCGGCGTCCAGTTCCTGATCCGCACCCTGCTCGACGCGGGCCTGCTGCACCGGGACGTCCACACCGTCGCCGGCTTCGGCCTCGACAGGTACCTCCAGGAGCCGGTCCTCATCGACGGCGAACTGATCT
>DATMCA010000987.1:0-2719 GCA_035559015.1 Umezawaea sp.
CGAATTACTCAAGCTCGGCCACCGCGTCGGCGCCTCCACCATCCGCAGGATCCTCAAGCTACGTCGGATACCTCGCGCACCGCTCCGGTCCACCGATACGTCCTGGCGACGGTTCCTGTGTCGCTTGCCAGCGGGATGGTACCACCGCGTTGCCACGACCTAGGGACCACCTGGGCGTGGATGTGATGGTCATCGGTTCTCCTCTTCGGGTCAATCAGGACACGCCGGTTGCGTCGGGTTGGCGGGTGTGGCCGGGGCGCTGTCGGCGCCGGTAGGACTCGCCCTCGATGACGAGTTCGTAGCTGGTGGCAACGAGCCGGTCGATCGCTGACTGGGCGAGCAGTGGGTCGCTCATCAGCGCGATCCACTCCGAGGGGTCGCGGTTGCTCGTGACCACGGTGGACGATTTCTGGTGGCGCTCCACGATCAGTTCGTAGAAGTCGGCGGTCTCGACCGGGTCCATCGCTTGCAGCGCGAGGTCGTCGATGATGAGCAGGTCGACCCGGGCCAGCCGGCGCATCTCGGCCTCGACGGTGTTGTCTAGCCGGGCGGCCTTGAGCCGGCGGAACAGCTGGTCGGCGCGGGCGAACCAGACCGTGCGCCGACGCCGGATCGCGATGTGTCCGAGGGCGGTGGCCAGGTGGGTCTTGCCGACCCCGACCGGCCCGAGGACGCAGGCGCCGCGAGTGTGGTCGAGGAACCGCAGCGAGCACAGTTCGTGCCAGAGCTCGCGGTCGAACCGGACACCGGTGTCGGGGGCGAAGGTCTCCAGGCGCATGGTGGGGTCGAGCTTGGCGGCGCGGGCGCGCAGCTCGGCCGAGGCGCGGTCGCGGCGGTCGACCTCGTCGGCGAGCACGAGCTGCAGGAACTCGGCGTGGCCGAGGTGCTCGGCGTGGGCCAGCGTGAGCCGCTCGGGCAGGGTGTCCAGGCAGCGGCCGAGCTTGACCCGCCGTAGCAGCGCCTTGAGCTCGGCGTCGATGCTCGGCGCGGGGGCCGGGGCGCGGTTCATCGGCTCGGCTCCGGATCCGCGGTCGTGGGCGCGGCGGGTGGGGGTGGGGGTCGCAGCCGGGCGGCGGTCTCACCGAGCAGGTCGATGATCCATCGGAGCTGGTCGTGGCCGTGCCGGGTGGGGCCGTAGGCGAAGTCGGCCAGCTCATCGAGGGTCTCGTCGCTGGCGTGCAGCAGCCAGTCCTCGACCAGGCCGACCGCCAGGTGCAGGTCGGTGCTGTCGTCGTCGAGCGGGCCGGTGTTCGTCGCCGGGTTCATTGCTGGCCTGCCTGGAACTCGCCGGGGTCGCGGGCGAACCGGGCCGGGCCGCCGATCACCTTGGCCGCCGCCGGGGTCGGCTCGTGCTCGCGGGCCTGCTCGAGCATCCGGGCGATCTTGGTGACGTCGAGGACGTCGAGGTCCAGCGCGCGGGCGCAGGCGGCGTCGGTCGCCGCGGGCCCGAAGGTGCGGACCAGGCCGAGCAGCCGGTAGACCGTGCGCATCCGGGTCCAGGGCAGCGGAATGTCCAGCAGCCGGGTCGCGTAGACCCCGACCGCCGGGCCGGCCGCGGTGGCCTTCGCGGTCAGCGTGGCCACGTCGCGCAGCGCGTACTCGGCCCGCCCGGCCGGGTAGTCACCCGGGTCGGTGGAGCGCCCTCCGGGCGGCTGGCGCGGGTGGGTCTTGACCAGCTGCCCGCGGCTGTAGATCTTCACCAGGACCGAGTCCGCGCGCACGTCCACCCGCTGCCCGATCAGCTCGCCGGGCACCGAGTAGAGCCCGCGGGCGACCTCGACATGGTGGTCGCGGGCCACCTTCGGGGTGGCGAAGATCGGCACGTCGTAGCGACCGGCCGGGGCCGGCAGCAGCCGGCCCGCCTCGGCGGCGGCGAACAGCTCGGCCGGGCGCTGCGCGTGGGTGCCGTGCACCCGCAACCCGGCCGTGCTCGCGCACCACGACTCGACCCGGCGCTGCGCGTCGGCCAGATCGACGAAGTCCTCGCCACGGAAGAAGTTCTCCCGCACATACGGCACCACCCGCTCCACCCGAGGCTTGTCCTTCGGGCGGCGCACCCGGGCCGGATCGGTGCCGAACCCGCGGGCCTGGGCGTAGTCCAGCCAGCCCAGGGTGAACGTCGGGTTCACCGGCTCCGCATCGATGATCACCGGGGACAGGTTGTCCGGGATCAACACCCGGAACACCCCGCCGAACCAGCCCCACGCCGCCTCGCACCCGGCGATCACCGCCGTCAGGGTCTGGGAGAACGACAACCACACGAACATGTGCCGCGAGTAGACCGCAGTGAAGATCAACGCGTGTGCGACCCGCCGCCGCCCCGCGTCCGGATCCGGGACCAAACCGAGCCGGCCGAAGTCCAGCTGGCACTCCACCCCCGGCTCGCCGTCGGCGACCCGCAGCGTCGGTTGCCGGCGGCCGAACCCGCAGCGGGCGACTGCGAACCGGTGCAACGTCCGGTACGGCACTGCGATCCCGCAGCGGGCCAGCTTGCCGTGGATGTTGGTCAACTGCAGCTCATCGCGCTCGATCCAGTCCCGGATCCGCGCCTCCTCGGCCAGCAACGCCTCCCACGCCGCGCCGTGTCCGCCGGCCCGCACCGGGCGGACCGCGGCCACCACCGCGCCGAGCAGCTCATCGCTCAGCTGGTCCTCGCCGTCATCGCGGACCAGGCCCGCGGCCACCGCCGCCTCGACGTACCGGCGCGCGGTCTTACGAT
>DATMCA010000988.1:0-7755 GCA_035559015.1 Umezawaea sp.
CATCCGCACCGCCGACGGGTGGACGTGCAGCGCCTCGGCGGCCACGAGGGACAGCGCCGTGCGGGCCCCGGTGCCGATGTCGGCGGCGCCGATGGCCACCGTGAACCCACCGTCGGCCTCGGCCGTGACCGCCGCCGTGGACGGCAGCGCGCCCGCGGCGTAGATCCCGGCGGCCATCCCGGTGCCGACCAGCCACCGGCCGTCCCGACGCACGCCCGGCCGCGGGTCGCGGCCCGCCCAGCCGAAGCGGCGGGCGCCCTCGTTCAGGCAGCCCACGAGGTTGCGGCTGCTGAACGGGAGGCCGGTCATCGGGCCCACCTGGGGTTCGTTGCGCAGGCGGAGTTCGACCGGGTCGATGCCGGTCGCCACGGCCAGCTCGTCCATCGCCGACTCCAGGGCGAACGAGCCGGGCGCGCAGCCCGGCGCGCGCATCCACGTCGGCGTGGGCAGGTCCACCGGGACCACGGAGGTGCTGACGCGGATGGCGTCCGCGGCGTACAGGGCGTGCGTGACCTCGCCGTTGCGCTCGACGTACTCGTGGATGGTCGAGGTTTGGCTGACCGTCTCGTGGTCGATGGCCCGCAGGCGGCCCGCGGAGTCCGCGCCCAGCCGGATGCGCTGCCGGGTCGCGGGTCGCATGCCGGTCACGGTGAACACCTGGTGGCGGGTCAGCGTGACCCGGACCGGGCGGTCGTACGCGGTCGCCGCCATCACCGCGAGGATGAGCTGGGGTCCGACGCCCTTCGACCCGAACCCGCCGCCGACGTGCTCGGCCCGTACCCGGACGACACCCTCGTCGAGGTGGAACAGCATGGCCAGGATCGACGACACCAGGAACGAGCCCTGGTTGGAGTCGACGACCTCCAGGCGGCCGTTCTCCCAGCGCGCCATCGAGGCGTGCGGCTCCATCGACCCGTGGTGCTCCTCGGGCGTGGCGTACCGCTGGTCGACCACGACCGGGGAGGCGGCGATCTCGGCGTCCACGTCGCCCTTGGCCGAGACCGGCGCGGAGGCGGGGGTGTAGCCGTTCGCGTGGTCGGCGGAGAAGTCGACGTCGTGCGGCTCCTCCTCGTAGGTGACGACCAGCGCTTCCGCGCCTGCCCTCGCCTGTTCCAGGGTCTCCGCGACGACCAGCGCGATCGGCCTGCCGAAGTGCGGCACGCGGTCGTCCTGGAGCAGTTGCAGGGTCGCGTCGGGCATCCCGAACATGCCCGCCTTGGGGTTGAGGCGCGGCGCGTTGCCGTGGTGCACCACACCGATCACCCCCGGCATGGCGAGCACCGGGTCCACCTCGATCGCGCTGACCCGGCCGCGCGCCACCGTGGCGAGCACCAGCCAGCCGTGCGCGAGCCCGTCGAACGGGACGTCGGCGGCGTAACGGGCCGCGCCGGTGACCTTCTCGCGGCCCTCCAGGCGGACGGTCGACGTGCCGACCGCGCGGGTGGCGCTGTCCGTCAGGTCGGTCATCGGGTGGCCTCCTCGGTGAGTTCGGTCAGCACGGACACCACGAGGTTGCGCAGCAGCGGCACCTTGTACCCGTTGTGCGCCAACGGCTTCGCGGCCGCCAGCTCGGCGTCGGCAGCGGCGCCGAACGCCTGCGCCGTCGCGGGTCCGCCGAGCAGCGACCGCTCGGCGGCGTGGGCACGCCACGGCCGGGAGGCCACGGCGCCGAAGGCGATCCGGACGTCCCGCACCACGCCGCCCTCGACGTCGATCGCCGCGGCGATCGAGCCGGTGGCGAACGCGTAGGACGCGCGCTCGCGGACCTTGCGGTAGCGGGAACGCGCCGCGACCGGGGCCGCGGGCAGCGTGACGGCGGTGATCAGCGCGCCCGCGGGCAACGCGGTCTCGACGTGCGGGGTGTCGCCGACCGGCGGGTAGAACTCGGTCAGCGCCAGCTCGCCGGGGCCGTCGACGGTCTCGTAGGAGACGACGGCGTCGAACGCCGTGAGCGCCACGCCCATGTCCGACGGGTTGGTCGCGACGCAGTGGTCGGACGCGCCGAGGATCGCGTGGTTGTGGTGCTCGCCGGTGATGGCCGGGCAGCCGCTGCCGGGAACCCGCTTGTTGCACGGGAACGACGTGTCGGCGAAGTAGCCGCACCGGGTGCGCTGGAGCAGGTTGCCGCCGACCGTGGCCACGTTGCGGAGCTGGCCGGACGCGCCCGCCAGGACCGCTTCGGACAGGGCGGGGAAGCGGCGCCGGACCTCGGGGTGGGCGGCGAGGTCGCTGTTGGTGACCGTCGCGCCGATCGTGATGGCGCCGTCGGACCGGAGCTCGACGCGGCCGAGGGGGAGACCGCGGACGTCGACCAGCAGGTCGGGGGCCTCCACCCCCGCCTTCATCAGGTCGACGAGGTTCGTGCCGCCGCCGAGGAACCGGGCCGCGGGCTCGTCCGCGAGCAGGGCGACCGCGTCCCGGACCCCCGTCGCGCGGCTGTAGCCGAATTCCTTCACGCGGTCACCTTCGACCCTTCGGCGGCACGTGCCACCGCTCGCACGATGGCCGGGTACGCGCCGCACCGGCACAGGTTGCCGCTCATCCGCTCGCGGATCTCGGCCGCGTCCAACGGGGGCCGCTCCGCGTCGGGCCGCACGTCGTCGGTGGCCGCGCTGGGCCAGCCGGCGGCGTGCTCCTGGATCACGGCGACGGCCGAGCAGATCTGGCCGGAGGTGCAGTACCCGCACTGGTAACCGTCGAGTTCGAGGAAGGCCTCCTGCACCGGGTGCAGGTCATCGCCGTCGGAGATGCCCTCGACGGTGGTGATGTCGGAGCCTTCGGCCGCGACGGCGAGCTGGAGGCACGAGACCGCTCGCCTGCCGTCGGCCAGCACGGTGCACGCGCCGCACTGGCCCTGGTCGCAGCCCTTCTTGGTACCGGTCAAGCCGAGGTTCTCCCTCAGCGCGTCCAGCAGCGTGGTGCGGTTGTCGACGGTGAGCGCGTGCGTCTCCCCGTTGACCCGCAAGGAGATGTCACTGCGCGTGGTGGGTGGCACAGCATGTCCTCTCAGGGCTCGGGCGATCCCCCGTTCCAGGTCGTGCGTGTTCGGAGGCCGCACGCGGACGAAGTGGAGATCGCTCTCACTTGAGAGGCTAAGTGATAGCAGTCTCCACTTGCAACCGGAGGGGAAACCGCCCAGGTCGATTCCAGCAGGTTTTCCCAGGGGGCGCCGTTCGACGGGGCCGGCCGCGCACCGCGGGGGACTCGCCCCTTGCGTAACGGCCGATCGGGTTCGCCCGACGTCGTGACCAGGTCGTGGTGCGGGATGCCGTACTCGCTCGGGGGCTTCCCGCCGTAAAGTGGAGATCGCTCTCACTTGAGGGAGGCGAATACTAGCAGCGCCCACGGGCGGCTGTGGCGGAAGGGATTGGCGAGAAATGGGCAGGATCGAGGGACGGCCGCTGCGCGCCGACGCCCAGCGCAACCGCGACAAGATCCTGCGCACCGCGGTCGTGATGTTCGCCAGGGACGGGCTCGACGCCACGCTGGACCGCATCGCCAAGGAGGCGGGTGTCGGGCCGGCCACGCTGTACCGCAACTTCCCGACCCGCGAGGCGCTGATCGAGGCCGCCTACCGCAGCGAGCTGGGCAAGCTCTGCGAGGCGTCCACCGAACTCCTCGCCGCGCTCCCGCCGCGAGAGGCGCTGAGGGCGTGGATGGGCCGCTTCATGGAGTACGTGAACGCCAAGATCGGCATGGCGGACGCCCTCCGCGTCCTCGTCGACTCCGGCGTCAACCCGTACGACCACACCACGGAGCTGATGCTCGAATCCATCACGGTCCTGCTGGCGGCAGGGGCGGCCGACGGCAGCGTCCGCGCCGACGTGGCCCCCTCCGACATCGCCGCGAGCCTCTTCGGCATCGCCGTGGCGAGCGGCAAACCACCCCAGCCGGACCTCGCCGAACGCCTGCTGGACCTCCTCCTGGACGGTCTCGTCACCAGTCGCTAGATCAGGGCGGTCAGGCGGTGGAAACGCTTTCCGCTCAACCGGGGCGCGGCGGTCCCGGAGGGATCCGGGCCGAGGAGCGAAGGTGACCGGCGTCGGACGGCGGATCGTGCCGGATACTGGAGCGCGGCGGCCGTCGGCTTCCTCCGGCGACCGCCCCTCCTCGTTCCCGGGATCCGCCGCCCGCGTCTCGATAGGGAGCGGACCACTTGGTTGCGGGGCACTGGTCTGAGCGGCCCCAATGTCGGTGCGCGCGGTCCGATTCGCCGGAATGTTCTTGTGGGGCCCCGCCCTCTTGGTTACGTTCCGACCAGTGGTGGTCAAGTCCGTGAGGATCCAGGTGCTGGGCTCGTCGCGGGCGTGGAACGGCGGTTCGGAAGTCGACCTCGGGCCACCCGCCCGCCGTGCCGTGCTGGGGTTGCTGGTCCTCGCCGAGGGCGAGGCGATGACCAAGCTCGAACTGGTGGACGCCCTGTGGGGCGACCGGCCGCCGCGCAGCGCGGTCAACGTGATCCAGACGCACATCAAGCACCTGCGCCGACTCTTGGAGCCCGACCGCCCCCGCCGCACCAGCAGCGAGGTCCTGCCCCACGTGAGCGGTGGCTACGCGGTGAACCAGGACGTCGTGGACGTGGACCTCGTGCACTTCCGGAGGCTCGTCGCCGAGGCGGGCGCCGCGAACCGCGAGGACGACGCGGTCCGCGTCGCCGCACTGCTCGGCGAGGCGCTGAGGTTGTGGCAGGGGCACCCGCTCGCGGACGTGCCGTTCCTCGCCACGTACCCGAAGGTCGTCGCGCTGGTCGAGAAGCGCTGGGAGGTGCTCGCCAGGCACGCCGACGCGATGATCGGGATCGGTTCGGCGGCGGACGTCCTGCCGGACGTGGCGGAGGCCGCGGCCGAGCGGCCGTTGGACGAACCCGCGCAGGCGCGCCTCATCCGCGCCCACCACGCGGTCGGGCAGCGGGCAAAGGCTTTCCAGATCTTCCACGAGGTCCGCGACCGGCTCGTCGACGAACTCGGGATCGACCCCGGACCGGAACTCCGCGAGGCGCACGCGGCTCTGCTGCGGGACGACGAGGGGCCGGCCACCGCCGCGGGGACGGGGTCCGCGCTCCGGGTGCCGAAGCAGCTCCCCGCCGAGCCGTCCGGGTTCACCGGCCGGACGGCGCAGCTGTCCACACTGGACGGACTGCTGGAGGGCGGTCGGTCGGGCGGGGCGGTGCCGATCGCGGCGATCTCCGGCACCGCGGGCGTCGGCAAGACGGCGTTGGCCGTGCACTGGGCGCACGGCGTGCGGGACCGGTTCCCCGACGGGCAGCTCTACGCCAACCTGCGCGGGCACACACCGGGACCGGCGGCGGCCCCGATCGAGGTCCTCGCCCAGTTCCTGTCGGCCCTGGGGGTGCCCGCCGAGCGCGTGCCGTTCGACCTGGAGACCGCCGCGGCCATGTACCGGACGCTGATGACGGACCGGCGAACGCTGGTGCTGCTGGACAACGTTGTCGGCCCGGAGCAGATCCGGCCGCTGCTGCCCGCCGGGCCCGGCTGCCTGGTGCTGGTGACCGGTCGCGACCGGATGACCGGACTCGTCGCCCTGCACGGCGCCCGCCAGCTCACGCTCGACGTGCTGAGCCCCGACGACGCCCTGGAACTGCTCGCGTCCGTGCTCGGCACCAAGCACGCGGTGGCCGCCGAACTGGCCGAGCTGTGCGCCTACCTCCCGCTCGCGCTGCGGATCGCGGCGGCCAACCTCGCCGACCAGCCCGGACGCGGTGTCGAGGCCTACGTGGCGAGGCTGCGGGAGGGCAACCTGCTGGCCGCCCTGTCGGTGCGGGGCGACGAGCAGATCGCGGTGCGGACCGCGTTCGACCTGTCCTGCGCCTCGCTGCCCACCGAGGCGCAGCGGCTGTTCCGGCTGCTGAGCCTGGTGCCCGGAACGGACTTCAGCGCGGAGGCGGTCGCCGCCCTCCTCGGCGCGGACCCGGAGCGGGTCGGCCTGCTGCTGGACCGGCTCGCGGGCGCGCACCTCGTCGAGCGGCACGCGCCGGACCGCTACCGCTTCCACGACCTGCTCCGCCGCTACGCGGCCGACCAGGTGGACCGGCAGGAGCCGGAGCGGGACCGCGAGGCCGCCGTGCACCGGCTGTACGACTGGTACCTGCACGCCGTGGACGCCGCCGCCCGGCTGCTCTACCCGCACATGCTGCGGCTGCCCGCGACCGGGACCGACGCGCGGACGCCCGCCGGCGTGACCGACCTCGCCGGC
Source organism: Umezawaea sp. (assembly GCA_035559015.1). GTDB lineage: Bacteria > Actinomycetota > Actinomycetes > Mycobacteriales > Pseudonocardiaceae > Umezawaea. Next base: position 6,214 of record DATMCA010000988.1, read on the forward strand.
GCGTCGAACTGGCTGGACTCCGAGCGCGGCAACCTCGTGGCGGCCGTCCGGGAGGCGGCGCGGAGCGGGCCTCGTCCCATGGCCTGGCGGCTCGCCGACGCCCTTCGCGGCTACTTCTGGAAGAGCATGCGCCGGGTGGACTGGCTGGCCACGGCGGAAGCCGGGCTGGCGGCGACCGAGGGGTCCGGCGACCACCGCGCGGGGGCCGCCGCCCGGCTCAGCCTCGCCGACCTGCACTTCCGCCAGGGCCGGTACCGGCAGGCCGTCCGGCACTACGCGCACGGGTTCCTGCTCGCGCGTCGAGCCGGGTGGGTCGAGGCCCAGGCGGCCGTGCTCGGCAACCTGGGCTGCGTGTACTGGCAGTCCGGGAAGCTCGCCGTCGCCGGAGCGCGGTTCGAGCGGGCGCTGGCGCTCAGCCGGGGCATCGGCCAGCCCGCGGGGGAGGCCGTGGCGCTCGGGAACCTCGGTCTCGTCCACTGGGAGATGGGCAGGCTCTCCCGTGCGGCGGAGCACTACGACCAGGCCCTGGCCCGGTACCGGCAGATCGGCTCCGACTACGGCGAGGCGATCAACCTCAGCAACCTCGGCCAGGCGCAGCGCGCCCGAGGGCTGCCCGACGAAGCCGTCGACCTGCTCACCAGGTCGCTCACCCTGCACCGCGAGGGCGGTGACCGCAGCGGTGAGGCCGAGGCGAACAGCAGGCTGGCGGCCGCGCTGTTCGACCTCGGCCGCCGCGCCGAGGCGCTCGACCACGCCCGCGCGGGGCTCACCCTGGCGCAGGAGACCGGCGACCCGCGGACCGAGGCGGAGGCGCTCGCCACGCTGGCGACCCTGCACCTCCACCTCGGCCACCGGCAGGACGCGGTCCACCGCTACCAGCAGGCGCTCGACCTCATCCGGGAGACCGGGGACCGGTACCCCGAGGTCGACATCCTCATCGGCCTGGCCACGGCCACCAAGGACGCCGCCCGTGCCCGCCACGCGCTCGCGCTGGCCGAGCAAGCGGGCTTCCAGGCGCTGCGGGGCCAGGCGATGACCGCCCTCGCGGGCATCTTCCTGGCCTCGGGCGAACCCCGCGCCGCCCTGCAGCACGCGCACCGAGCGCTCGCCGTCCAACGCGAGACCGGTGACCGCCGGGGTGCGGCCCGCACCCTCGCCGTCCTCCAACGAGCACGCCGCCGGTCCGCGGTCTGAGCCGACGCCCGCTACCGCGTCGACCGCGCGACGTCCTTCTGCGGGTCGTAGTGGCCGTCCGGGTAGAAGGTCACGTCGACCCACGGGTTCACGCCCTCGGTCGTGCCGTCGCCGCCCACGCAGACGAACTCGCTCATGTCGAACGCGGTCCACGCCGACACCCCCGGCTCGATCTTCTCCACCACCCTCCCGACCCACGTGCAGTTCGCGCTGAGCACCACGTGCTTCACCTCGTGCGTCGCCCCGACGATCCGCCCGCCCTCCACGCACCACGACAGCGTGTAGACGTAGGTCCACTCGGCGGTCTTCAACTCCAGCGGTCCGGTGGTCTTCAGGTCCGAGGAGCAC
>DATMCA010000989.1:0-6766 GCA_035559015.1 Umezawaea sp.
GTACCGGCTGGACCTGCTCGACCTCGCGCTGGGGCACCGGCCGGTGCTGCCGCGGGTGATCGGGCCCGCCGACCACGCCGGGACGACCGCCGCCGGTGCGGTGCTCGGTGCCGGGGCCGGGGACAACGCGGGTGCGGCGCTGGGGGTGCAGGTCGGGCCCGGTGACGTGATCGTGTCGATCGGCACGTCCGGGACGGCCTTCGCCCGGTCGCCGCAGCCCTCCGCGGACGTGTCCGGGCTGGTGAGCGGGTTCGCCGACGCGGAGGGGACGTTCCTGCCGCTGGTGTGCACGCTGAACGCTTCGAGGGTGCTGGACGCGACGGCTCGGATGCTCGGGGTCGACCTGGCCGAGTTGTCGCGGCTGGCGTTGTCGCTGCCGTCCAGCGAGGGTCTCGTGCTGGTGCCCTACCTGGAGGGCGAGCGCACGCCCAACAAGCCCGACTCGACCGGGGCGCTGCACGGGCTCCGGCTGGACACGGCCACTCCCGCGCACCTGGCCCGCGCGGCCGTGGAGGGGATGCTGTGCAGCCTCGCCGACGCGATCGACGCGCTGGCCGCCGTCGGCACGCCCGTGCGTCGGGTGCTGCTGATCGGCGGAGGTGCGCAGTCGCCCGCCGTGCGGGAGATCGCGCCCGCCGTGTTCGGGTGCCCGGTGCTGGTGCCGGAACCCGGTGAGTACGTGGCGGACGGGGCCGCACGGCAGGCCGCCTGGGCCGTCGGCGGGCAGGAGTCGCCGCCGCACTGGGGCGAAGCCCTCAGCGTCACCGGCTTCGAAGCCGCCGCCACACCCGCCGTGCGCACCGCTTATGCCGCCGCTCGGGATCTGACGGTGTCGCGCGGCTGAAGCTGGGTACCCGCTCCGCATGACCTCGTTGCGCTGAACGCCCTCGTGCCGACGCCCTGTCGACACGGGGGCTTTCGCGTGGGAACGAACGGAGATGGGAATCGTGGAGACCGAGCGGAGAGACCAGGTTCGAACGGAAGAGGCGCGCTTCGGCGGACACGGCATGTGGGCGCCGATGATCCCGATCAGCAGGCAGCCCGACGAGTGGGTGGCCTGGGTCGGCGACCCCGACGACGGCTTGGACCCGGTGATCGTGCGCAGCGTGGACTGAGCGCACTCCCGCCGCCACCGGGGAAATCGGACCAACCGGGCGCCGTGGGCGTTTAACCGCGCCGTCCGGTCGGGTAGCCCGGATCATGAGCGGAGTCCAGGACGAACTGCTGCGCACCCTAGTCAAGGTGGCGAACGCGTTGCGCGCCGCCGACATCCGCTTCGCGTTGACCGGCGGTTGCGCCGTGTACGCGCGTGGCGGGCCCGCGACCGAGCACGACGTCGACCTCCTGGTGAAAGAGGAGGACGCGCCCAAGGCCCGGTCCGCCCTGGTGGCCGCGGGCTGCCGGGCCGCCGACGCACCGGAGAACTGGTTGCTGAAGGTGTACGACGGGGATTCCCTGGTGGACCTGCTGCACCGGCCCAACGAGATCCCCGTGACCGACGAACTGCTGGACCACGCCGAGGAGTTGGCGGTCAGCTCCGTGTCGTTGCCGGTGATGCCCGCCACCGAGGTGATGATCAGCAAGCTGCTCGTGCTCGACGGGCACCGCTGCGACTTCAGCGAACTGCTGCCCTTCGCGCGGGCGCTGCGCGAGCAGATCGACTGGCCGAAGGTGCGGAAGTCCACTGAGGACTCCCCCTACGCCGAGGCCTTCCTTGTCCTGGTCGAACGACTCGACCTGGTGGCTCCCCAGCTCACCAGCGTCCGGAGGAGTGCGTCATGACGTCAGAGCCGTACCTGTCCGCGCGGTTGCGCCGAGCGATCGCGGAAGACCCGCGCACCACCGAACTCGGGGTGCGGGTGACCGTGCGCGGTGACCACGTCCTGCTGTCCGGTGACGTCGCCTGCGAGGAACGCCGCGCCGAACTGGAGGCCGTGGTGCACGAGATCGCGCCGGACCTCCGGGTGATGGACGACGTGCGCGTCGTCAGCGTCGCCGAGCCCGAAGGAAGCGAGGAGCTGCGATGATCCGCATCGCCGCGGTCGGCGACGTGCACCTGGGAGCCGACGCGCGAGGGCGGATGCGGCCCGCGCTGGAGAACGTGGGGGAGCACGCCGACGTCCTCCTGCTGGCCGGTGACCTGACCCGGCACGGCACGCTCGACGAGGCGCAGGTGGTGGCCGAGGAGTTCGCCGACCTGCCCGTTCCGGTGGTCGCCGTGCTCGGCAACCACGACCACCACGACGACAAGCCGGTCGAGGTGGCGAAGCTGTTGTCCGACAGCGGGTTGCACGTCCTCGAAGGTGACGCCGTGGTGTTCGAGGTCGGTGGCGAGCGGATCGGCATCGCCGGGGTGAAGGGGTTCGGCGGCGGGTTCGCGGGCAAGTGCGGCAGCAACTTCGGCGAACGGGAGATGAAGGCGTTCGTCGGGCACACGATCGGCATCGCGGACGCGCTGCGGGCGGCGTTGGAGTCGATCGAGGCGGACATCCGGGTGGCGCTCACCCACTACTCGCCGGTGCCGGACACGCTGCGCGGCGAACCGCCGGAGATCTACCCGTTCCTCGGGTCGTACCTGCTCGGCGAGGCGATCGACGCCACGGGCACCGACCTGGCGATCCACGGGCACGCGCACTTCGGCACCGAGCACGGCATGACGCCCGGTGGCGTGCGGGTGCGCAACGTGGCCCAGCCGATCATCCGGGCCGCCTACACCGTCTACCACGTCGAACCGATGGTTAAGGCAGCCGTGGCTGGGTAACAGGAGGGCATGAGCGATGTCGACCTGACCCTGTCCGCGGGCCCCTCCGCGGTCTGGGCGGGCCCGAGGGACGCGCCCGTTGTCGTCGTGCTCGACCCCGTCGGGGGTGGCCGGGACGGCGACCTGCCCGCCACGTGGCGCCCGCTGACCGAGCACCTCCAGGTGCTCTGGTGCAGGCTGCCCGCGGCGGACGGGCCGTGGCGCGAGGTGTCCGACCTGCTGGCCGAGTTCGAGGGCCGCGGCGTCCCGGTGCACGTGCTGACCGGCGGCCCCGCCGCGTCCAGCGCGCTGTACCTGGCGGACCGCTACCGCGACCTCGTGCGCTCGGTGCTGCTCGTGGACCCGGAGGACGGTCCGGACCGCACGACCGGGCAGGCCGCCGACGTCCGGGTCATCGCCGACCGCCCGTTGCCGCTCGGCCACCCCGACGTGGTCGTCGAGGTCCTTCGGGTGCTGCTGGAACTGGACGACGGCGAGCACACCGCTCCCCGGACCCCCACCATGTCATCACTCCTCGGCGATGCCGCGACCGCTCTCCGGGAGTCGGTCGCGGGCCTGCTGGACCGGGTGCGGAAAGCCTGATCGGTTAGGCTGTTCGGCCCGTTTGTCCGTTTTTTCGGCGGGTATATCGTCAGGCATGAGCGAGGCCGAGGAGTCCGAACAGGACCGGTTGAGGCGCAACCTCAACGAGTTGCTGCAAGAACTGCGCGTCGTGCAGGCGGGGGTGCAGATCCTCTTCGGTTTCCTGCTGTCCATCGTGTTCACCGACCGCTACCGCGAGGTCGACCAGTACATCAGGATCACCCACCTCGTCGCGATCCTGTTCGCCGCGGCCTCGGTCGCGCTCCTCACCGCTCCCGCCGCCTGGCACCGCGCGCTGTTCCGCCGCGGCAGGCGCGAGGACATCATCGAGATCGCGCACCGCTTCGTCATGGTCGGCCTGGCGACCCTCGCCGCCGCGATGACCGCCACCGTGCTGCTCCTGGGGGAGGTCATCGTCGGCGGCTGGGTCGCGATCGTCTTCGGGGTGGGCGCGGCGGTCGGGTTCTCGTCGCTGTGGTTCTTCCTGCCGTGGCGCGAACGGCACCGCGACCGCATCGACGCACCCGGCCACCCGGACTCCCCGGCAGCCCTCTGAATCGAGTCGCCGACGTGCGCGCCGAGGTCTTCCGGAACAGCCGTTCGCGCTGCCTCGATCAGGTGAAAGGCTTGCTGTGCCTGGAATCTGGACTACCTTGGAGGAGGAGATCCGATCCAGGTCGGGGACCGGGTCGTCGACTCTAGGAGCATCCGGTGCCCACGGACGTGCGAGGCGTGCTGACGGTGGAACGGTGGCGGCTGGCGGGGGCGAACGTCGTCGCCGCGCGAGGAGACCTCGACCCGGGGTCGGTGCGCAGGCTCCGCTGGAGCCTCGACAGCGTCGCGCCGGGCTCGGGTCCGCTGATCCTCGACCTGTCCGGTGTCGGCTTCTTCGGCTCGGTCGGGGTGGCCGCGCTGGTGGAGACCGCGCGTCGGGCGCGGGCGTTCCGGATCGACTTCCGCCTCATCTGCTCGGACGCGGTCGCACGGGTGCTCGACCAGGTCGGTGTGCTCGACGAGTTCACCGTGTTCGACTCGCGGGCGACCGCGCTGGCGCACTCGGAGTAGTTCTCAGAGTTCCTGCTCGACCCGGACCTGGTGCTCCTGGTCGACCCGGTAGCCCACGCCCCGGACGGTGCCGATGATCGCCGAAGCGTCGCCGAGCTTGCGGCGGATCCGGCGGACGTGCACGTCGACGGTCCTGGTGTCGACCGCGGTGGTCGCACCCCACACCTGGTGCATCAGCGCCGCCCGGCGGTGCACCTGCCTCGGCTGCCCGCACAGGTGCAGCAGCAGGTCGAACTCCAGCCGGGTCAACGGCACCGGGACTCCCCGGTGCAGCACCCGCCGGGAGTCCGGGAGGATCCGCAGCGCGGGCCCGGTGGTCCGGAGCAGGGGCACGTCGACGTCGACGGAGGCCTGGCCGAGTGCGGCCTTGAGCGCGTCGGCCACCCGGTGGGCCACGGTCGAGGCCTGCGCGGTGGTGACGCGGATCACGAACGTGACGTCGGCAGCGTCGAGCTGGTCCGGGTCTCTCACAGGGGTGATCCGACCGTTTTCGTCACGGCGCGTCAACGCCGTCCACTACCTGGAAGTGCTTGACGGGGTGAGCTTCGCCAGCGCCGTCACGAGTGGTGACAGCTCCGGTCGCTGTTCGGCCTCCGCCAGGGCCTCGCCGAGCGCGGTGTCGTGCGTCGGCCGCGCCGCGTCGAGCAGGGCCACTCCCGCGTCGGTCAGCTCGGTGTAGATGCCGCGCCGGTCGGTGGGGCACAGGTACCGGGAGAGCAGACCGCGGTCCTCCAGTCGGGTGACGAGCCGGGTGGTGGCGGACTGGCTCAGCACGACCGCCTGCGAGACCTGCGACATCCGCAGGTGGAAGTCGTCCTGTCGCGCGAGCACGTCCAGCACGGTGTACTCGCTCACGGAGAGCTGGTGCGCGCGTTGCAGCGCGCGTTCGAGCCTGTCCTCGATCCGGGCGTGCAGGGCGGCGAGCGTTCGCCAGCCCTGTGCGCGCGCCTCGGTGGCGTCCTCGGCCAGTGACACGGTTCACCCCTCTGCGGTTTGCGCCGCGCTGGTCGTGCGGGCACCATCAAGCGTGTGCAACAATCGGCGTCTGCAAGTATTGCTCACGCTGGTTACAGTCTACCGCTCACAAGAGAGGGCACCGTGAACATCGACCTCACCGGCCGCACCGCGCTGGTCACCGGCTCCACGTCCGGGATCGGGTACGCGACGGCCAAGTCCCTCGCCGCGGCGGGCGCCGCGGTGGTCGTCAACGGCCGGGACAAGCAGCGCGTGGACGACGCCGTCGACAAGATCCGCGAGGAGACCGGCTCCACCGTTACCACCGGCGTCGCCCTCGACCTCGCGACGGCCGACGGCGCCGCCGACCTCGTCGCCGGACTGGCCGACGTCGACGTGCTGGTCAACAACCTCGGCATCTTCCAGGCCGTTCCGGTGTTCGAGATCCCGGACGACGAGTGGACCCGCTTCTTCGAGGTCAACGTCCTGTCCGGCATCCGGCTGGCCAGGCACTACGCACCCCGGATGGCCCAGCGCGGCTGGGGCCGGGTGATCTTCGTCAGCAGCGAGTCGGCGATCCAGATCCCGACCGAGATGGTGCACTACGGCATGACCAAGACCGCGCAGATCGCGGTCTCGCGCGGCATGGCCCAGGAGCTCGCGGGCACCGGCGTCACGGTCAACACCGTGCTCCCCGGCCCGACGCTGACCGAGGGCGTGCGCGACTTCATCGCCGACCGCGTCGGCGCCGACGTCCCCTTCGAGGAGGCCGAGCGCCGCTTCATGGAGAACGAGCGCCCCACCTCGCTGCTCAAGCGGCTGATCCGCCCCGAGGAGATCGGCAACCTCGTCACCTACGTCTCCTCGGACCTGTCCTCCGCGACGACCGGAGCCGCGCTGCGCGTCGACGGCGGCGTCGCCAACACCCTGATCCCGTGAAAGGACACCACCCCATGACCGCGGTACCCAGCACCCCCCTGAACACCGGCGCCACCATTCCGCAGCTCGGCTTCGGCGTCTTCCAGATTCCCAACGCCGAGACCACCGCGGCCGTGTCGCACGCCCTCAAGGCGGGCTACACGAGCATCGACACCGCCGCCGTGTACGGCAACGAGGAAGGCGTCGGCCGGGCGCTCGCCGAGGCGGGCGTCCCGCGCGAGGACCTGTTCATCACCACGAAGCTGTGGAACTCCGAGCAGGGCTACGACGCCACCCTGCGGGCGTTCGACGCCAGCCTGGACAAGCTGAAGCTCGACTACCTCGACCTGTACCTGATCCACTGGCCGACGCCCGCGCGCGGCCTGTACACCGAGACCTGGAAGGCGTTCACCAAGCTGCACGCCGACGGTCGCGTCCGCTCGATCGGCGTGTCCAACTTCCAGCCGAACCACCTCACCGAGATCA
>DATMCA010000990.1:0-15464 GCA_035559015.1 Umezawaea sp.
ACCGGCGCGCGCTCGACGAGCTGCGCCGCGATCCCGCGAGCCCGGTCCGCCAGCTCGGCGCGCGGCGCCAGCCAGTTGACCAGCCCCACCCGGTGGGCGTCGGCCGCGTCCAGCGGCTCACCCAGGTACAGCATCTGGAACGCGATCCCCATCGGCACCAGCCTCGGCAGCATCTGGCTGCCGAAGTTCGCCCCCAGCCCCACCTTCGACTCCGGCAGCATCAGCCGCGCGTCGTCCGCCGCGATGCGCAGGTCGCACGCCATCGCGAGTTCCAGGCCGCCTCCGACGACCCAGCCGTGCAGCACCGCGAGCGTCGGCTTCCCGCACTCCAGCACCGTTTCGTACAGGTTCCGCGTCGGCCCGCTCATCGGCAGGTACGCCGCCGCGCCCGAGCGGTCGTTCCCGTTCATCTGCTTCAGGTCCGCGCCCGCGCTGAACGCGCGGTCCCCGTTCGCGGTGAGCAGGACGACCCGGACGGAGTCGTCGCGGTCGAGGTCCGCGAACACCTCGACCAGGTCCCGTTGCAGCTCGGTGCTCAACGCGTTCAGGTGGTCCGGGCGGTTCAGCGTCACGGTCGCCACGGAGTCGGTGACGTCGAGCAGCAGCGGCGGCGGCGTGCTCATCGGTCCTCCCCCGCTCCCGCGCTGAGCCGCGGCCAGAGACCCGCGCCACCGTCCGCGATCACGCCACGCCCCAGCAGCGCGGCCCACTCGCGGGCCGTGCCGAACTCGTCCTGCCAGGCCCACAACCGCTTGGTGAACCACGGGAGCGCGTGCTCGTCGGTGACGCCGATGGCGCCGTGGACCTGGTGCGCCCGCTTGGTCACGACCTGCGCCGCGCACCCGGCGGTGTTCTTCGCCGCCGCCACCGCGAACGTCCACTGCTCCGCGGTGGCGGCCACGGCGAGGCGCACCGCCATCCCCGAGCACAGCGTCTCCTCGGCGATCGCGACCAGGTGCTGCTGCACCGCCTGGAACGACGAGATCGGCTTGCCGAACTGCTCGCGCTCACCGGCGTAGGTCAGCGACAGCTCCAGGACGGACTCCATCGCGCCCGCCATCGCGGCGCTGCGCAGCACCGCTCCCCGCTCCCGCAGCGCGTCCGGTCCGACAGGGCTGTCCGCCACGGCCAGCGCGGGGACGTCGCGGAACTCCAGGGTGTCGCGCGGCTCGCCGCCGAGGTTCACCCCGCGCCGCACCACCTGCGAGGCGGGCAGCACGACGAGCGTCGACCCGTCCACCAGCGCGGTCACGTGGTCGCTGTCGCGGCCCCACGGGACGCGGTGCAGCGTTCCGCTCACGGCCCAGCCGTCGCCGTCGCGGACCACGCGCAGGTCGTCGTCGGGGTGGCCGACCGCGCAGGTGGTGATCCCGTCGGGCAGGGATCCGCCCGCCTCGGCCACGAGCCAGGCCGCTAGGCCCGCGGTCTCCACCAGCGGCACCGGCGCGGCGGCCCGGCCGACGGCCCGTGCCAGCACGACGAGTTCGGCCAGTCCGACGCCGTCACCGCCGAGGGTGGTCAGCCCCGCCTTGTCCAGCAGGGTCCACAGGTCGCGCGGGAACTCACTCCCCGCCGCGAGGCGCGCGGAGCGGTCGAAGTGCTTCGCGAAGATCGCGGCCACCGTGTCGTCCAGGAGTTGCAGTTCGTCGCTCATACCGCTCTCCGCTTCTCGCGCAGGAGGTGCTTGGCCGCGACGGTGCGCAACACCTCGTTGGTGCCGCCGCGCAGGGTGAAGGTCGGCGCGGTGACCGTGGCGTCGGCCAGCAGCCGGCTGAACAGGTCGCCGTCGGGGTCCTGCTCGCCGTCGGTGAGGTCGCGGACCACGTCGAGGACGTCCTGCTCGAACGACGTCCCGAGGTCCTTCACCAGGGTCGCCTCCACCGCGGGCACCAGACCCTCGTCAAGCGCCCTGGCGATCGACAGGGACATGTTGCGCAGCACCCAGTACCGGGCGGCCAGCGCGCCCAGGCGGAGTTCCGCCTCCGGGCCGGACACCTCGCGGAAGTCCAGGAAGTACCGCAGCACCGGGAAGGTCGTCAGGAACCGGTCCGGCCCGGAGCGCTCATAGGCCAGCTCGGAGGTGACCTGGTGCCACCCGGAGCCGATCTCGCCGAGCACCATGTGGTCGGGCACGAACACGTCGGAGAACAGCACCTCGTTGAAGTGGTGGTGCCCGTTGAGCAGGTTGATCGGCGACACGGTCACGCCGTCGGAGGTCAGGTCGACGATCAGCTGGCTGAGCCCGGCGTGCTTGCGGCCCTCCTGCGGGGACGTGCGGCACAGGGTCATGACGTAGTCGCAGTACTGCGCGCCCGACGTCCAGACCTTCCGGCCGTTGAGCAGCCAGCCACCCTCGGTGCGGGTCGCCCTGGTGCGCACCGACGCCAGGTCCGACCCGCTGTCGGGTTCGCTCATGCCGAGGCAGAAGAACGCGTCGCCGCGGACGATGCGGGGCAGGAACTCGCGCTTGAGGCGTTCGCTGCCGAAGCTCAGGATGACCGGCGCGGTCTGGCGGTCGGCGACCCAGTGCGCCCCGACCGGAGCGCCCGCCGCGAGCAGTTCCTCCACGACGAGGAAGCGCTCGGTGGCCGACCTCCCCGGCCCGCCGTACTCCTCCGGCACGACCATGCCGACCCAGCCGCGCGCGGCCAGCCTGCGGCTGAACTCCATGTCGGCGGCGGCGTTGATGCCCAGTTCGGGCAGGTAGGTGCCGCTGGGGAACTCCTCGGCCACGAACTCGCGCACCTCGGTGCGCAGGGCCTCCTCGTCGTCGGTCAGGCCCGACGGCCGGAACTCGATCATCGCCCCTCCTCCTCGACGTCGCCCCGCAGTCGCCGGGCCTGGGTCCAGATCTGCACGCCGCGTTCGACCTCGATGGCCGTCGACCAGGGCAGCGGCGACGGGTCGGCCTCCGCCCGGAACGACTTCGCCACCCGCCGGGCCAGCACGGGGTCACCCGCGACCCGGCCCGCCAGTTCGAGCGCCCTCGCCTCGACCGCGTCGTCGGCGACCGCCTCCCAGGCGAGTCCCAGCTCGACGGCCCGCGTGCCGGAGACCTCCTCGCTGAACACGCCCATCGCCGCGGCGGCTTCGCGGCCCGCCACCCGGGAGGAGATGGTGAAGAAGCCGCCGCCGGGGTGGATGCCCGCCTTGAGGAAGCCCGCGATGAGCCGGGCGTCCTCGGCGACGACCCTCAGGTCGGTGGCCAGCGCCAGGTTCAGGCCCGCTCCGACCGCCGCCCCGCGCACGGCGCTGATGGTCGGGACCTTGATCTGCCCGACCCGGTAGAACGCGCCGTAGATGTCGTCGGTCTCGGCGTAGGCGCTGTCGCTCATGGGATCCGCGTAGGTCCCGCTCCACGAGCGGGTGTCCGCGCCGGAGCAGAACGTGCCGCCGTCGCCCCGGACCACCACGGCGCCGATCGTCAGGTCGGCGTCGATCCGCTCGCAGAACTCGGTGAGCTGGTGGGACATCTTCAGCGTGAGCGCGTTCTTGATGGACGGGTTGCTGATGGTGAGGACGGCGATCCCGTGCTCGACCTCGAACCGGACCTCGGGTGTCATGCGGTCGTCTCCTCGGTGGGGCCGGACGAGTCGCCCAGGCGTAGAAGGAAGTCCAGCGCGACCGCCCGCTCCCCGGCGTCGACCAGCCGCAGCGGGTTGACCTCCAGTTCGACCAGCCGGTCGCCGACCAGGACCGCGAGCCTGCTGAGCGTCGCGATCGCTTCGGCCGCGGCGTTCAGCGAGTACCCGGCCTGGCCGCGGAACCCGGTCAGCAGCGGCGCGGCCTTCAGCTCCAGGAGCATCTCCATGGCCGTCCGCGGGTCGACGGGTGCCAGCCTGGTCGTGGTGTCCTGGTACAGCTCCGTGGTGATGCCGCCCATGCCGACGGTGAGCAGCGGCGGGAAACCGGGTTCGGTGTTCGTGATCCCGACGAGCAGTTCGGGGCCCTGCCCCACCTGTTCCTGCACGAGCACGTCGGTCGCGGCCTCGGCCGCGAAGCGGACGACGATCTCGTCGTAGACCGCCGCCGCCTCCTCGACGCCGACGCCGAGCCGAACGCCCCCGCGTTCCGTCTTGTGCGGCACCTCGGGCGACTGGATCTTCAGCACCAGCGGGCCGCCCAGCGCCCGTGCGGCCTCCGCCGCCTGGCCCGCGGACCCGACCAGGCGCTCCTTCGGGCGGTCGATCCCCAGCGTCGCCAGCACCTCGGCGCCCTCGTGCTCGGTGATCACGCCGCCGCCCAGTCCACCGAGGACGTCCACGACGGTCATGTCCGAGGAGGTCACCTGGCTGAACGACCGGGTGGGCGGCGGGGCGCTCGTGGCCAGCGCGTGCAGCACGCCGACGCCGATGCGCGGCGAGTCGAACACCGGCATCCCCGCGGCCCGCAGGATCTCCCTGGCCTCGGTGGTCTGCTGCCGGGCGGCGAGCCACACGACCACCACCGGCTTGGTCGCGCGGGCCCAGAGCCCGCACAGCCCGTGGGCCATCGACGTCGCCAGCCCGCCGGTGACCATGGTCAGGACGACCAGGACGGAGTCGACGGTGGGGTCGGCCAGCACCTCGTCGCAGACCGCGATGAACCCGTCGGTCTCGTTGGCCTTGAACATCTGCGCGGTCACGTCGACCGGGTTGGACACGGCGCCGAAGTCCGGGACGACCTCGGAGAGCCTGCGCCGCACCGGTTCGGTGAGGTCGTCGACGGTCATCCCGTGCGCCTCGGCTTGGTCGGCCGCCAGGCTGCCCGCGCCGCCCGAGGTCGTGATGATGCCCAGCCGGTCGCCGCCGGAGCGCGGCAGCACGCTCAACGCGTGGGCGGTGGCGATGAAGTCCTCGACGTCGTCGGCCAGGACGACCCCGCGCTCGCGGCACATCGCGGTGAACGCCGCGTGATCGCCGATGATCGCGCCGGTGTGCGACGTGGCCGCCCGCGCCCCGGACCCCGATACCGCCGACCGGAGCACCAGGACCGACTTCCCCAGCTCGGCCGCCCGCGCGGTCAGCCGGTTGAACTCGTCGCCGGGCACGGGGCTTTCGAGGTACATCGTGAGCACCTCGATCCGCGGGTCCTCGACCAGGAAGTTGGCGATCTCGGTCGCGCCGAGGTCGGCCTGGTTGCCGGTGCTGGCCCAGGTGCCGATCCGCAGACCGCGCTCCCTGGCCAGGCTGAAGATCGAGCCGCCGACGGCGCCGCTCTGGCCGATGTAGGCGATGTTCCCCGGCTCGGGGACGCCCAGTTCGAGCGCGGCGGTGAACGACGCGACCACGTGGTCGTGGACCGCGACGAGCCCCTGGCAGTTGGGGCCGAGGAGGCGGACGCCGTGCAGGCGGGCCTGGCGGACGAGCTCGTCCTGGAGCGCCTGGCCGTCCGGCCCGGTCTCGGCGAAGCCGGAGGCGAACACCACGGCCGCCTTCGCCCCGGCGGCGGCCACGGCGGGCAGCAGGCGGACGACCTCGGTCGCGGAGACCAGCATCAGGACCAGGTCGACCTCACCCGGCAGGTCCTCCAGCGAGGGGTAGCAGGTGAGGCCCCCGAGGGTCCGGTAGCCGGGGTTCACCGGGTAGACCTCGCCGGCGAACCCGTGCTCGACGAGGTAGGTCAGCGGGCGGGCGAACGGGTTGCCGACCCGGCCGGACGCGCCGAGGACGGCGATGGCGCGCGGCCGGAACATCGCCGAGAGCTCGGCGTTCGCGGGTGCGGCAGGCGGGGCGAAAGTTGCGGCGTCAGACACCTGGCGGCTCCCGGTTCTCACTGGCGGGGTGTTGCGAGCATGTAACTTGAACCTGAATTCAGTGTCAAGTAGTGTCCTGGGACACACAAGATCAAGGAGTCGCCGGGTATGAGATTCGGACTGACCCACGGGAACATCGGGCACTTCGCGAACCCGGAGGCCGCCGCGGAGTTGGCGGTCGCGGCGGAGGCCACCGGGTTCGACTCGCTGTGGACGATCGAGCACGTAGTGCTGCCGACCGAGTACGAACCGCTCTACCCCGAGACGGCCGACGGCCGGATCCCGTTCGCCCCCGACCACCCCATCGCCGACCCGCTGGTCTGGATGGCGTTCGTCGCGGCCCGCACGACCACGATCAAGCTCGGCACCGCCGTGCTGGTCCTCCCCCAGCGCAACGCGCTGATCACGGCCAAGGAGGTCGCGACGCTCGACCGGCTCTCCGGCGGGCGGACGCTCCTCGGCGTGGGCGCGGGCTGGCTGCGCGAGGAGTTCGACGCGCTGCGGGTCGGGTTCGAGGACCGGGGGCCGCGGATGAACGACACGATCGGCGCGATGCGCGCGCTGTGGTCGGGCGAACCGGCCGACTTCAGCAGCGACTCGGTGGACTTCCGCGGTGTGGTCAGCTCACCGAGGCCGCACGGGGCGTCGGTGCCGATCCACATCGGCGGCTTCACCGTCCCGGCCGCCATCCGCGCGGGCAGGCTGGGCGACGGGTTCTTCCCCGGCGGCTACGACCGCGACCGGCTCGACGTGCTGATCAAGCGGTGCCGCAAGGAGGCCGTCGCGCACGGCCGCGACCCCGACGCCATCGAGATCACCAGCCGGTGGACCAAGAACCGGGACGAGCTGGCGAACCTCGACGTGCTGCACCGGCTCGCCGAACTGGGCGTGGACCGCGTCTCCGTCTCGACGCTGCTCTTCGACCACGAGCACGTCGCCGACGAGCTGGCCCGCTTCCAGGAAACCGTGATCGCCAAGTTCTGACCGTCCAGAAGCGGAGTGCAGGCCATGCCCACAGTGGAATCCGTCCTCGGCCCGATCGACGCCGACGACCTCGGTCAGACCCTGATGCACGAGCACGTGTTCGTCCTCGACCAGGAGATCGAGTCGAACTACCCCGGCCGCTGGGACGAGGAGGAGCGGATGGCCGACGCCGTCCGGAAGCTCCAGGACGTCGCCTCCCGAGGGGTGCGCACGATCGTCGACCTCACCGTCCTCGGGCTCGGGCGCAACACCGCCCGCGTCGTCGAGGTGGCCAAGCAGGTGGACGTGCGGATCCTCGCCGCCACCGGTCTGTACACCTACGACGACGTGCCCATGTTTTTCCGGTTCCGCGGGCCGGGGAAGCTGGTCGACGGGCCGGAGCTGCTCACCGAGTTCTTCACCCGCGACATCACCGAGGGCATCGGCGACACCGGCGTGAAGGCCGCGATCCTCAAGTGCGCCACCGACCGCTCCGGCGTGACCGAGGGCGTGGAGCGGGTCCTGCGCGCGGTCGCCCGCACGCACCTGGCCACCGGCGTGCCGATCTCGACCCACACCCACGCCCTGACCGAACGCGGGCTGGAGCAGCAGGCGATCTTCCGGGAGGAGGGCGTCGACCTGGAACGCGTGGTGATCGGCCACTCCGGCGACACGACTGACCTGGTGTACCTGCGGAAGCTGATGGACGCCGGGTCGTACATCGGCATGGACCGCTTCGGCCTGGACCTGATGCTCCCGTTCGAGGACCGCGTCGCCACGGTCGCCGCGCTGTGCGCGGAGGGCTACGCCGAGCGCATGGTCCTGTCGCACGACGCGGCGTGCTTCACCCACAACTTCGACGTCGACGTGAAGCGCGAACTGCTGCCCCGCTGGCGCTTCACCCACCTGCACGACGAGGTCATCCCGGCGCTGCTGGAGCGCGGCACCACCCAGCGGCAGATCGACCAGATGCTCGTGGACAACCCCCGCCGCATCCTCAGCGCGGGCTGACGGCGGGCCGCCAGCTCTCCCAACCCCGGCACAGCACGTAGGCGACCGCGGTGGCCACCACGAGGGACGCGTCGCCGAGGGAGGTCATCGGGGCGTCGGGCAGGTCGAGCGCCGCGAGCGCGAACACGGTGATCGCGGCCTTCTGCACGAGCACGAGTTCCCACACGCCTGCCTGCCTGCGGGGTCCGGCGGCGAGCATCGCCCACAGCCCGGCGAAGACGACGTAGGCGAACGTCCGCCAGGCCTCCGTGATCACGCGCTCGTCGGAGACCCGGGTCATGATCAGGATCCCGTTGGCGAACGCCCAGACCGTCGCGATCGCGCAGACGGCCAGCAGCCCCCGCCCGATCCGATCTGCCGTGGAGGTGGGGCGGTCGAGGAGGGCGGTTCCGACTGACATGGCGGTCCTTCCGTGCGAGGTGGTGTCCCGGCTGTTCGTTGCCGGGACACCATCGCGCGGCGGGAAGTGCCGTCGCGTCGGTGGGAACTACGTAGACCGGGGTCGGCCCGGCGTGGGAGGGATGTCCACCAGGGCCGCGGCGTCGACGACGAACCCGCCCGTGGCCGTGATCCCGGCCAGGCGACCGCCGCACCGGTGGCGTCACCGCTGAGGGATGCGCGCGAAATCGATTGAGCGCGCGAGAGCGACCCGCATAGCATCGGCCCATGAGCGCGCACCGGACCCAAGAGTCCACTGTGGACGCAGACCGGTGACCGCCCCACCCGATCCCGCGCCGGGGATCGGGCACGCGGTCGTGCTCATCACGGGTGTCCAGGCGGCTGGGAAGTCGACGGTCGCCCAGAGGCTCGCCGAGCGACTGCCGCGGTCGGTGCACGTGCGAGGCGATGTGTTCCGGCGGATGGTCGTCAGCGGGCGGGTGGAGATGGCGCCAGGGCCGTCCGACGAGGCGTTGGAGCAGTTGCGGTTGCGCTACCGGTTGGCGGCCGAGGCCGGTGACGCCTATTTCCGCGCGGGATTCACGGTGGTGGTGCAGGACGTCGTGCTCGGGGACGAGCTGGTCGGGATGACGGCGTTGATCCGGAGTCGGCCGCTGCTCGTCGTCGTGCTCGCCCCGCGCGTCGACGCCATCGCGGCCCGCGAAGCCGCGCGCGGCAAGAACGCCTACGGGACCTGGGCTATCGAGCAGCTCGACGACGTGCTGCGGCGCGAAACGCCGCGCATCGGGCTCTGGCTCGACACTTCCGGGCAGACGCCCGACGAGACCGTCGACGAGATCCTCGCGCGCGCCTCGGCTGAAGCCGTGGTCTGAACCCGCGGCACTGTGCCACACGTCGTCGGGCGGTTCCCACGATGCGATCACCGTTGACCGACCGGCGGACCCGTCCGTAGCTTCGTCCCGGAACAGCGGACCGGGTGGTGGGACGACGTGGGGAGGGTCGATGGCGAACGAATCGTTGGACCTGGGGCAGCTCCGGACGTTCGTGGCCATCGCGGACCACGGCGGGTTCGGGCGGGCGGCGACGGCGTTGCACCTGAGCCAGCCCGCGGTGAGCCAGCACGTGCGGCTGCTGGAGAGGCGGTTGCGGCGGGCGCTGGTCGAGAAGGACGGGCGGCGGACGCGGTTCACCGCGTCGGGTGAGCGGTTGCTGGTCGAGGCGCGGCAGATCCTGGCCGCGCACGACGAGGCGTTGGCGCGGCTGGACGTGGCGAACCTGCCGCCGGTCACGATCGGCTCCACCGAGACGGCCGCGGAGCAGGTGCTGCCGCGGCTGTTGACCACGCTGCGGGACGCGTACCCCGGTCGCGGGGTGCAGTTCCACATCGACCGGTCGACGCAGATGACCGAGGCGGTGCTCAAGGGCTCGATCGACCTGGCCGTGCTGCTGGGGTTCGCGGGCGACACCCACGGGCAACTCGTGGGCACGCTGCCGCTGCGCTGGTACTCGGCTCCGGCGCGCCCGGTCCCGCAGCGCGAGCAGGCGTTGGCGCTGGTCGCCTACCGGGAGCCCTGCGGGATGCGGCAGCGCGCCCTGCGACGGCTCGCGGAGGCCGGGCACCGGGTCGAGGTGACGGCCGAGTCGACGAGCCTCGAAGGCGTGATCGCGGCGGCCCGCGCCGGGCTCGGCGTGGCCGTGCTGCCGTCGGCCGGGGTGACGCCGCACGGGCTCGTGCAGCGGCACGACCTGCCCGAGCTGGGCGTGATCGGCGTGCACCTGGCCACCCGCCGGGACCTGGACACCGAGTTGGCCGCCACCGCGATGAACGCCCTGGAGGGCTTCTTCGACGCGGCCCCGGCGTCGCGGCTCGCGGGGTAGCGACGCATCAGGGTGGTCGATCGACACCCATCACCGATCGTGCTTGGACGGCGATCCGTTGTGCGGCTTAGGTTTTCCCCGTGTCGATCCTCATCTCCGCGGCGGAGCTCGCGGCCGTCCTGCCCACCGTCCGCGTCCTCGACGTCCGCTGGAGCCTCGGCGCTCCCGACGGGAGGGCCGCCCACCTCGCGGGCCACGTGCCCGGCGCGGTGTACGTCGACCTCGACTCGGAACTCGCGCGCCACGGTGACCCGCGGGACGGGCGGCACCCGCTGCCGGACACCGCCGACCTCCAGGAGGCCGCTCGCGGCTGGGGGTTGGACGACGGCGACACCGTGGTCGTCTACGACGGCTCGGGCAACCTCGCCGCCGCGCGGGCGTGGTGGCTGCTGCGCGACGCCGGGGTGGCCGACGTCCGCCTCCTGGACGGCGCCCTGCCCGCGTGGGTCGCGGCGGGCCTCCCGCTCGCCACCGGTCCGGAACAGCCCCCGAGGGGCACGATCACGCTGCACCCACACCATCTGTCCACAGTGGACATCGACGGCGCCGCGGACTTCCCGGAGAAGGGCGTGCTGCTCGACGCGCGAGCCGGTGAACGCTACCGGGGCGAGGCCGAGCCGGTCGACCCGCGCGCGGGTCACATCCCCGGCGCGGTCAGCGCGCCCACGTCGGACAACCTCGCCGAGGACGGGACGTTCCTGCCCGCGGACCGGTTGCGCGAGCGGTTCACGGCGCTCGGCGTGAGCGAGGACCGCCCGGTGGCCGCCTACTGCGGTTCCGGCATCACCGCCGCGCACACGGTCGTCGCACTCACCATCGCCGGGTTCTCCCCCGCGCTGTACGCCGGTTCGTGGTCGCAGTGGGCGAACCACCCGGACCGCCCGGTCGCCACGGGTCCGGCGCGGGCATGACCGGCATCGGCGACCTCCTCGCCCACCTGCCCGCCTGGTCCACGGAGCCCGAGGCGTTGGCACGGGCGGGCGTCGACCGGTCCGGCGCGGTCCCGGACGGCCTGCCGCTGGTGCTCGTCCACGCCACGGGTGTCGACGACGTCGTGCGCACGGTGTCCTACGCGGCCGAGCACGGCATCCCGGTGGTCCCCCGTGGTGCCGGGTCCGGGGTGTCCGGCGGCGCCCTGGCGGGCACGGGCACGATCGTGCTGGACCTCTCGCGGCTCGACCGGATCGTGGAGATCCGCCCGGACGACGGGATCGCCGTCGTGGAGCCGGGTGTCATCACCGCGGACCTGGACCAGGCGGCGGCCGAGCACGGCCTGCGCTACGCGCCGGACCCGGCGAGCGCGGCGTTCTCGACCATCGGCGGCAACATCGCCACCAACGCGGGCGGCCTGCGCTGCGTCAAGTACGGGGTCACCCGCGACTCGGTGCTGGCGCTCGACGTCGTGACCGGCGACGGACGCCTGCTGCGCACCGGGCGCGCCACGCTCAAGGGCGTCACGGGCTACGACCTGACCAGCCTGCTCGTCGGCTCGGAGGGCACGCTCGGCGTGGTCGTCGGCGCCACGGTGAAGCTGCTGCCGCTCCCCCGGTCGACCGCGACGGCCACCGCTTACTTCCCGGACGCGCGGACGGCCGTCGAGGCGGTGACCCGGTTGCGCCGCAACGGGTTGCGGCCGTCGACCATCGAGTTCCTGGACCACGCCACGCTGGTGGCGATCGACGACGCCCAGGGCGGAGACCTGAGCACGCGCGGCAAGGCGTTCCTCCTGGTCCAGACGGACGGCTACGGCGCGGACGAGGAGATGGCCGCGGTCGTGGAGGTGCTGAAGGCGACCGCGACGCTCGTGGAGACCGACGCCGACGCCGCGGAACGGCTGCTGGCCACCAGGAGGCAGGCGCTGCCGTCCATCGAGCGGTTGGGGCGGGTGCTCATCGAGGACATCGTGGTGCCGACCACCCGGCTCGCCGACGCGGTCGCGGCGATCGAGGCGATCGTGCGCGACACCGGCGTGCGGATCTTCACCTTCGCCCACGCGGGCGACGGCAACCTCCACCCGATCGTCCTGGTGGAGGAGGACGGCCCGCCGGTCGGCGACGCGGTCGACGCGCTGTTCGCCCTGGCGTTGGAGCTGGGCGGGACGCTGACCGGCGAGCACGGCGTCGGCCTGCTCAAGCGGGACTGGCTCGCGGCCGAACTCGGCGAGACCGGCCTCGACCTCCAGCGCCGGATCAAGGCAGTGTTCGACCCGGCGGGCGTGCTCAACCCCGGAAAAGCGATCACCGAACGGTGACCGGCGAACGAAGTCCAGCGAGGGAGAACGCGATGGCAGTGCACGACGAGGTGGCGGCGTGGAACAACCCCGAGGGGCTGAACCCGCGCGGAACGGTCATCGTCATCCCCGGTCGGGGCGAGCACCCCGGCGTGTACGAACGGCTGGGCGCGCGGTTGGGGTCGGACGCGTACCGGGTGCGGGTGGTCGGTGATCCCACGGTGGACGCCGTCCGCGTCACCGAGCGGGTGCGCGCGGTCATCACCGACGAGACCCTGCCCGCGCCGCACGTGCTCGCGGGCAGCGACACCGGCGCGCTGTTCGCCGCGGCCCTGGTGGCGACCGGCGCGGTCACCGCCGACGGGCTCGTGCTCTCCGGCCTGCCGGGGACCGGCCCGGTCACCGCGGCGGACTGGGAGGGCGAACTGGACGCGCGCACCAACTGCCCGACCCACCGCAACCGGCTCAGCGACGACGAGGACGTCCGGCGCGGAGCGCTGTGGGCCCCTCCGCCGTCGGAGTGGTTCGGCCAGGCGGATCCCACCGCCCTGGACGTCCCGGTGCTCGGCCTGCACGGGGCCGAGGACGTGGTCAGCCCGCTGGACGCGGTGCGGGACTGGTACGCGAAGGTCGGTTCCGCGCGGCTGGTCGGCCTGGCCGGGACCGGGCACGACGCGCTCAACAACCAGACCCACCGCAGCGCGGCGGCCACCGTGGTGCTGTTCCTGGAGCGGCTGCGGCAGGGTTCGGAGATCGTGCGCGACGAGTCCGCCGCGGAGACCCGGCGATGACGCGGTACGTGGTGATCGGCGCGGGCGCGGTGGGTGCGACCGTGGCCGCCCAGCTGCACCTGGCGGGCGGGTCGAGCGTCCTGGTGGCGCGCGGCGCGCACCTGGCGGCCCTGCGCGAGGGCGGCCTGAGCTACGTGCGGCCGGACGGCACGACCACGGTGCGCGTCCCGGTCGTCGGCGGGCCGGACGAGCTGGACCTGACCGGTGACGACGTGCTGGTGGTGGCGACGAAGGCGCAGGACGTCGAGTCCGTGCTGGCCACGTGGGCGTGGCGGCCGGTCGTCGGGCACGACGGTCCCGCCGCGGCCGTGCTGCCCGTCGTGCTGCTCCAGAACGGCCTGGACAGCGAACGGGTCGCGCTGCGCCGGTTCGCGACCGTGTTCGGCGCGGTGACCTGGTCGGCGGCCAGCCACCTCGAACCCGGCGAGGTCATCTCCCCGTCCAGCCCGATCGCGAGCGTGTTCTGGATCGGCGCGTACCCCTCGGGCACGCACCCGGCGCTCGACCGGCTCGCGGCGGACTTCACCGCCGCGGACCTCGCGGTGCAGGTCGTGCCGGACATCGCGCGGTGGAAGGCGGGCAAGCTCCTGGCGATCCTGCCCAACGCCCTGACCGCCGTGTACGCGCCGAGCCCGTTGCGCGACGCCGTGACGGAGGCGCTGCGGGCCGAGGCCAGGGCGGTTTTCGACCTGGTCGGGCAGCCGGTGGCGGACTTCCGGGCGGAGAGCACGGTCGACCTGACCGGGTTCACGGCGCTGCCGATCCCCGGCAAGGACCGGCCGGGCAGCTCGACGTGGCAGAGCGTCGCGAGGGGGGCACCGGTCGAGTCGGACTTCCTCAACGGCGAGATCGTGCTGCTCGCCAGGCTGCACGGCGGCTCCGCGCCGCTCAACGAGGCCGTGCTGCGCCGGGTGCACCGGGCCGTCGCGGAGGGCGTGCCCGCCGGGTCGCTCGGCGACGACGACCTCGCAGCGCTCCTCCCGGTCGCCTTGTGACCTGATCCCTCGCGGAGAACCACGTCACACCCGTCCACCTTGCCGTTGGCGACAACCTGTCGTAACGTTTACGACAGGTTGTCGCATAAAAAGTGGAAGGGACCTCCCGTGAACGCACCCGCCGATCGCGCCGAAATCATCGAGCTGTTCGGCCTGTACGCCGACATCGCGGACCAGAAGGAGTTCACCGACCTGCCCCGGCGCGTCTTCACCGACCCGCTGACGCTCGACTTCTCGTCCGTCGCCGACATCCCGCCGATGACCGTGCCCCTCGGCGACTACCTGGAGATCCTGCGCGGCAGCTTCGCGCCCTACACGGCGACCCACCACGCCATCACCGGCCACATCGTCACCGTCGACGGCGACAGCGCGACGATCCACGCGCACGTCCGCGCCGAGCACTGGCTCCCGGACGAGGTCGCCGCCGGTGGCCCGAACCGCTGGCTGGTCGTCGGCTTCTACGACAACGAGGCGGTCCGCACGGCGGACGGCTGGCGCCTCAGCCGCGTGAAGCTCACCGCGTCGCACCAGGAGAACGCGCACCTGTCGGGCATCACGCCGACCGCCGAACCGGCGCGCTAGCCGGACCCGGACCGGGCTGGAGGCCGCGACGAGGGGAGGATGATCGGATGCCGCGGATCCGGGGAGCCAGCATCGAGGAGCACCACGAGATGGTGTGGGCCGACCTCGCGGAGGCCATGCGCCAACTGCTGCTCGAACGGGACTACGACTCGATCAACATGGGTCACATCGCGGCCAGGGCCGGGCTCGCGCGCAACACCCTCTACAACTACGCCGGTGACAAGGGCGCGCTGGTCCTGGCGCTGACCCGCCGGGCGTGCCTGCCCGTGGTCGAGCGCGTCACCGCGATCGCCGCGGGGTCGCGGGGCTCGGCGGCGGAGCGGATGCGGGAGATCGTCGAGGCGGTCCTGGAGGCGTCCACGGACCAGGCCATGCAGCTGATGTTCCGGCCGGGCTCCGGCCCGCTGGTCGACCAGGTGCCGAAGGGGCCGGACGGGCCGTTCCACGCCATCGTGGTCGAGGTGGAGAACGTCGTCCGGGACGGCGTCGCGAGCGGGGAGTTCCGCGACGTCGGCGACGTGCCCCTCGCGGTGGAACTGCTGTCCGGGGCCATGCGCGCAGGCGCCGAGCGCATCGGCCGGGACCCGGCCTCCTTCGACGCCACGGTCCACACGGCACGGGAGATCATCCTCGCGTCCCTGGTCCGCCACTCGGACTAGCCGGACGACGACCGGAAGCGGACGTGGACCGCCGGGCGAGCGGACTCGCCACCTCGGCAGGGAGGGTGCTCCCGGCCGGCTGCGGTACGCCGGGGGCGATACGGGCGACCATGCCGGACCGGACAGCGGAAGGCACGATGCTCGGGGTGGAACCGGGCCGGCGGACGCGCCACCTCGGCCTCGGCGGCATTCCCAGCAGGCCATGACACGCCGATGGGGTGC
>DATMCA010000991.1:0-2123 GCA_035559015.1 Umezawaea sp.
GGGCGATCGGCAGCGTGGAGATGCGCACGGCGGTGGCGCGCTGCTCCCCCGGATAGGCCCGCATCAGCATGGCGAGCCCCACCGGTCCGCTGAGACCACCGCCCAGCCCCTGGAAGAACCGCATGACCACCAGCTCCACCAGGCTGTCCGCGGTGCCGCACAACACCGACGCGACGGTGAAGACGGCGATCGCGGGCAAGAAGACCGCGCGGTCGCCGAACCGGTCACCGAGTCGGCCCGCCGCGGGCATCAGCAGGCACATGCCCACCAGGTAGCTCACGACGACCGCGGCGGTGGCGGACCCCGGCACTTCCAGGTCCGCCCCGATGGCGGGCAGTGCGACGGTGACGATCGTGATGTCGAGCAGGCGGACGAAGGTCGCCAGCACGAAGATCGTCGTCACGACCGCCTTGGACGGCTTCACTCGCCCCACACGACGGTCTTGCCGAGCCCGACGGCGAGCCGGCCGGACACCTCCCTCGCCATGAGCGGGTTGATGATGCCGTGGCGGCTGGCGACCTCGATGTCGCGCCACACCCGCTGGAGCGGGTTGCCCGACGCGAAGCTCCCCGCCCCGTTGGCGTCGAGCAGGAGTTCGACCGCCGACCGGCAGTTCACGGCCACCCGTGCGACGTCGACGCGGACGCGCGTCTGGGCGGCCAGGTCCAGGGCGGCCCGCCCCTCCTCCGCCGCGTCGAGCTCGTCGGCCGCGCGCCGGGCGTGCAGCCGGCTCTCGTCGATGAGCTGCGCGGCCTGCGCCACCGCCATCTGCACCGCGGGTGCTTCACGGGCGTCCTGGTACTCGCTGTAGGCGATGCGGCGGCCCTTCTCCAGGTTGGCGATCACGAGTTCGTAGGCCTGCTGGGCCATGCCGAGCAGGGGCGCCGCGAGGCCGAACACCAGCAGCGCCCGCCGCACGGCGTGCACCTGGAGTCCGAGGTCGACCGGCTTCCGCCCCTCGTCGGCGCGCAGGTCGTCCGCGATCACCGAACGGGAGAACGTCAGCACCCGGTGGTCGGGGGCGAAGACCTTGTCTGCCACGAGGGTGTTGCTGCCGGTGCCGCACATCCCCGCGACGTGCCAGGTGTCCTCGACGGTCAGCTCGCTCATCGGCAGCAGCACACCGCCGTGCCGGGCCGGATGCCCGTCGTGGGCGGGCAGCGGCACCCGGCCGAGGAGCGCCCACCGCGAGTGGTGGCTGCCGGAGGCGTAGCCCCACCGCCCGGAGACTAGGTACCCGCCCTCCACGCGCTCGGTGTGCACCTCCGAACCGAGGATGACGCCGCAGACCAGACCGTCGGGGTCGGCGAAGACCTCGCGCTGGGCCTCCTCGGGGAAGGTCGTGACGGTGAACGCGCCGCTGTTGAGCAGGCTCACGATCCACGAGGTGGACCCGCAGCCGCGGCCCAGCTCGGCGCAGATCTCCAGCGCCGCCCGGATGCCCACCCCGTGGCCGCCGTACTCCTTCGGCACGGAGAGCCGGAACAGGCCCGCTTCCTTGATGGCGTCGACGTTCTCGGCCACCACCTGCCGTTCCCGCTCGGTGCGCGCCGCGTTCTCCCGCAGCAGCGGCACGACGGCCTCGGCGCGTTCCCTCAGCACCTCGGGGCCGAGCACGGCCGTCGGCTCACTGTTCGTGGTCATGTTGCTCCCTCGCATCGGACATCAGGAGATCGGTGCCGCGACCGTCAGCAGTTCGGCCGCGATGTCGACCGCTTCGGCGGCGTCCCGCGCCAGGCCGATCAGCTCGACGAACGCGTGGTCGAAGCCCGCCCGCTCGATGGCGCCGAGCACGTCACCGATCGCGTCGAGCGGCGTCCCGGAGCGGACGTCGACCCGCACTACCGCGTCGACGGCGTCCGGGGCGCGCCCGGCCCGAACGGCGTGGTCGCGCACGACGTCCCAGCGCCGGCGGAGCTCGTCCACCCCGGCGGCGCCGGGCACCATGACCGAGGGGAGCCATCCGTCGGCGCGGGCGCCGATCCTCGCGAGCGCGGCCGGGGCGGTGCCACCGAGGTACAGGGGCGGGCGCGGGTGCTGCACGGGACGCAGGTCGATGTGGCTCGCCGGGATCCGCCACCGGTCGCCCTCGTGCTCCACCGGGTCGCCGAGCCAGATCGCGT
>DATMCA010000992.1:0-7122 GCA_035559015.1 Umezawaea sp.
GCGACGGCGACGGCGCAGATCGCGTCCACGGCCCGGCAGCGCGGCGCGCTGGCGCTCGCGCTGCACCAGCGGGCGGGCGAGCTGGACCGCAAGCAGCAGCAGGTCGACGCGTTGCGGCAGAAGGCGAAGGACGCCCAGTTCACCGCGACCGAGACGTCGGCGCTGCGCAACCAGGAGAGCCAGGAGCTGACGGCGGTCGCGCGGACGTGGCTGGACGAGGTCGAGCGCTGGTGCGGCGCGGGCCCGCTGGCCGACGGCCTGCCGGACCAGTCGTTCGAGCTGCCCGAGGCCGTCGACCCCGAGGTCGCGCGGACCGTGACGGCCGCGGCTCGGGAGTGGACCGCTCCGCTGGTCCGTTCGGCGCGCGATGCGGCGCAGGCGTTCTCCCTGCGGCAGAAGGACCTGCGCGGCCGGATCAACCAGCTCGACGTCGAACTGGCCGGACTGCGGTCGGGTGTCGAACGGGTGCCGGAGCCCGGCCGGTACGTGTCGGCCGCGCGCGACCCGTTGACGGGGACGCCGTTCTACCGACTTGTCGACTTCCAGCCCTCACTGGACGAGTCCGGGCGGGCGGGGCTCGAATCGGCGCTCCAGGCGAGCGGGCTGCTGGACGCGTGGGTGACCGGCGACGGGTCGGTGGCCGGCGACGTGACCGCGACCCCGCGGGACGCCGTGACCGGGCCTTCGCTGGCGTCGGTGCTGGTCCCGGCCGTGGAGCCGGGGTCCGTGGTGTCGGCCGAGGTCGTCGCGGGGCTGCTCGCGGCGGTGTCGCTGGACGCCGGGAGCGGGCTGGCGCTGTCGACCGACGGCCGCTGGCAGGCGGGTGTGCTCGGCGGGTCGTGGCGCAAGCCGGCGGCGGAGTTCATCGGCGCGGGAGCGCGGGAGTCCGCCCGGCGGCGCCGGATCGCGGTGCTGGAGGACGAGCTGACCGAGCTGCGCGACGAACTCGGCGCGGCGGAGGCCGAACTGGCGGGCGCGCGGGACCGCGTGACCCGCTGGGAGGCGCACCTGGCCGGGTTCCCGTCCGACGGCGACCTGATCGCCAAGCACAGCCGCGAGCAGGCCGCGCGCGAGTCGGCGGACCGGGCCGAGGCCAGGGCGCGGGAGCTGCGGGCGTCGTTGGAGGAGGAGCAGGCGCGCGGCGAGGCCGTGCGCGGCGAGCTGGTCCGGCAGGCCGGTGAGGCCGGGCTGCCCGCGGAGACCGAGGGCCTGCGGCAGTCGCAGCAGGCGGCGGGCGACGCGCAGCGGACCGCGGACCGGCTGGGCGACCTGCTGCGGCGGCAGTGCCAGGGCGCCGTGGCGGACCTGACCGACGCGACCCACCGCTTCCACGCGGCCGGTGAGGACCGGGCGGCCGCCGAGGCGGACGCCGAGAGCCGGTGCGTCGACCACTCGACGCAGGCGACGACGTTGGCCGAGCTGACCGAGGCCATCGGCGGCGAGGCGCGTGAGATCGCGGACCAGCTCAGCTCGCTGGAGTCGTCGCGGCGGAAGTACCGCGAGGACCTCAAGTCGATGCGCGAGCAGGTCGCGACGGCCCGTGAGCAGGCGGCGAAGCTCGAAGCGCAGCTCGACGGGGCTCGGGAGCAGCTGTCGTCGGCGACGGCCGACCAGACCAGGGTCGCCGAGCTGTTCAAGGCGACCGTCGCCGCGCCGGGCATCCTGGTGGCGGCGCTGCCGGACGTGGACGGCGACCTGGACGCGATCCGGGAGGCCATCGCGGAGGCGGGCGACCGCCGGGGCGCGGGCGAGGCCACGGTGATCACCAAGCTCCAGGCGTTGCAGACGTCGTTGGCGGGCAGCCACGACATCGCCGCCGAACAGCACGCGGGCCTGCTCACGGTGACCGTGACCGGCGAGGAGGGCACCCGGCCGGTGGCCGTCGCGGCCAGGCAGGTGACGGCGAAGCTGGCCGACCAGCGCGGCTTCCTCAACGAGCAGTACCAGGGCGTGTTCGCGGACTACCTGATCCGCGACCTCGCCGAGTGGCTGCGCGGGCAGGTCGCCGTCGCCGAAGACCTGTGCAAGCGGATGAACGACGTGCTCGGCAAGGCCAGGTCGAGCCAGGGCGTGCACGTGAAGCTGTCGTGGAAGCCGTCCTCGGCGCTGGACGAGGAGACGCGCGGCGCGCTGGCGCTGGTGCGGGAGCCGTTCGCGAACCGGACGCCGGAGCAGGACGAGGCACTGCGGCGGGTGTTCACCGAACGGATCGAGACCGAACGGGACGCGGACTCGGGCAACTACGCCGAGGTCCTGTCACGGGCGCTGGACTACCGCACGTGGCACCAGTTCACCGTGACCGTCGGCGACACCGGGCCGGACGGGAACCCGCGGGAACGTCGGCTGAAGCAGCTGTCGTCGGGCGAGACGCGGCTCATCTCGTACGTGACGCTGTTCGCCGCGGCGGCGTCGTTCTACGACGCGGTCAGCAGCGGCGCGGAATCGTTCGACCCGCTGCGGCTCGTGCTGCTGGACGAGGCGTTCGAACGGCTGGACGACCCGACGATCGCGCGCATGCTGGGACTGCTCGTGGACCTGGACATGGACTGGGTCATCACCTGGCCCAGCGGCTGGGGAGTCTCCGACAAGATCCCCAGGATGCACATCTACGACGTCCTGCGGCCCCGCAACGGCCGCGGCGTCGCCTGCACCCAGACGACCTGGGACGGGGCGGCGCTGGACCGGGTGGACCCGTAGCGGTAGCCGCCTTGCTTCGCATTCGTGGAGCACGAGGAAATCCGCGCACGAAAACGATCCGGGTGTCTGGGGCCGTCGAGGAGATCACACATGTGAAAGTCCTGTCGCAGTAGCGGTGGGACGTCTTCGTCGAGACGCTTCCGCCGCCTTCGGCACGGGTACCAGCACGAACACCGGCCCCTTAATCTCGTCATAACCTCGGTGACGACTTGACCACGGGGTTGGGAGGCGGGTCAACAATGATCAACAAAGGCTGCCCGAACACGCCTTCGGGGGCTTCCCGGATGGACGGTTTTGGGGCAGATCGGTTGGTTGGTTTTGTGGATCAGTTGGTCTGGGGGGCTGGTTCGGTGGTTGCCGTAGGAGGGTGGCTGGGTTTAGGGCAGGTCCGGTCGCCAACGTCGTGGGTGTGGCCGATTTGACTTGGGACCCCTGGATTTGCCCCTTGATCGGGCTAAAAGGCAGTGCCCGAAAGCCCTGCCCGATCCGCAATTTTAAGGGGCAAATCCCCCAAGTAAAATCGGCCACGGTTTAGGGCCCGGTTCGGCTGCCAGTTGGAATGGGCCCTGGCCTAGGGCCCGGTCTGGCTGCCGGTTGTTGGTGGTGGGTTGGCCCGGTTGATGGCGGTTAGGATTGTGTGGTGGATGAGAAGTTGATTGCGCGGTATGGCGATTCTGCTTTGGTGGGGTTTTGGCGGTTGGCTCTTGAGACGATGGAGGCTGGGCGGTCTGCGTTCAGTTTTCGGGTTGAGGATGAGGCTGCTGCTGAGGCGCTTGGGGTGGTGTTGCACAAGGTGGTTGGGTTTCCTGCTCGGCGGCAGGTTTCGCTGGTGCGGTTGGATGAGCACCTTCGGCGGGATGGTGCGTCGTTGATGGATGTGTTGGCGTTTGTGCACCGTCGTGCTGTTGTTCGGCCTGCTGGGCAGATGGCGTGGCGGTCGCAGTGGCTTGCGCAGGTCAGGAGGCATGACGCTATCCCCGTCGCGGAGTTCGACGGGGTGGTGGCGCTGGCTGATGAGGTGTTGGCGGTTGTTCTGAGTGGCGAAGGTTGGGAGTGGCCTGCCGCGTTGGACTCGCCGTTGGTGCGGAAGGTTGTTTTGCGGGCTCTTGCGCTGGAGTTCGGGGTGTCGGGTGATGTTGATGAAGACTTTTTGTGGCGGTCAGCCGGTTGGGCGCATGAGGGCGGCTGAGCGGACGCCGCCGGCGCTCAGGAATTCTGCGACGGGGAGGGTGGCGGCGCCCATGGCGACCGATTCGGTGCCGAGTTCGCAGAGTTTGATCTTTGCTTGCTGGTAGGGGTGGTGGAGGGAGTGTTTTGCGGCTACCTCGCGGATTGCGGGTAGTAGTTGCTCTCCCAGCAGCAGGCCTGCCCAGCCGCCTACTATCACGCGTTCCGGGTTGAAGAGGTTGATGAGGTTGCCGATGCCCGCACCTGCGTAGCGGGCGGTTTCGTTGAGGACTTCCCTGGCGGCCGGCGAGTCTTCGGCCAGCAGTTCGCGCAGGGCCACTTCCTCGTCGACGATTTCCGGGGGTAGGCCTGCCGCCTCGCGGTGGCGGCCGAGTACGCCCTTGGCGCCGATGTAGGCCTCCAGGCAGCCGTGTGCGCCGCAGCGGCAGGGGCGTCCGTCCAGCGACAGGGTGGTGTGGCCCCATTCGCCCGCGCCGCCCGAGGCGCCCCGGTAGGGGACGCCGTCGGCGATGACCGAGGCGCCCACGCCTGAGCCGATGAGGGCGATGACGGCGTTGCGGGCGCCGCGGCCGGCGCCGAACCACATCTCGGCCTGGCCGAGGGTGTTGGCGCCGTTGTCGATGAACAGCGGCAGGTCGGTGCCGGCTCGGAGCATCCGCTCCAGCGGGACGCCGTTCCAGCCGACCGTTTGGGCGTGGACGAGCAGTTCCGAGCCGCGTTCGACCAGACCGGGGACGCCCACGCCCACGCCGAGGAGGCGGCTGGGGTCCACGCCGCTGTCTTGGACGCACTGGTCGAGGCCCGCCAGGACGCGTTCGACGACCGCCTCGCCGCGGTTGGCGATGGTGTCCATCTGGAACGTGCTCATGGCCAGCCTGCGGAGGGTGAGGTCGAAGACCTCGACCAGGACGTGGGTCTCGCCGACGTCCACGCCGACGACGCAGGCGTGGTCGGGGTTGACCCGGAGCAGGACCCTCGGCCTGCCGCCGTCGGAGCCGACCAGTCCCGCCTCGACCACGACCTGGTCCTCGACGAGTTCACCGACGACGTTGCTGACCGACGCCTGGCTGAGACCGGTGGCCCCGGCCAGCTCGTGCCTGCTGAACTGGCCGTCGAAGTACAGCCTGCGCAACACGCGGGCGCGGTTGCTCGTCCTCAAGTCGCGCATCGTCCGCTTGCTCCGCTGCACTGTCGCTCCCTTTGCCAAGCCTTGACGCCCCGAGGTCACATGGGTTAAATCACATCTTGAAATAAGGCGTGATGCCGGACACCCCGACTATGCCAGCCGACCCCTGAACCCGGTAACGCAAGGTCGCCACCACGCCTCAGCCGATCCTGACCGGCTGCCTGCCGCACGGAACGAGGAACCCTGCCATGCCGAAGTCCTCGCCTCGAAGGTCCCTACTATCCGCGCTCGGCACAGCGGTGCTGGCGGCGGCCGTCGTGGCCGTTCCGACCGCGCCCGCGCAGGCCGCGGGAGAACAGGTCAACGTCTGGTTGACCACCACGAACGCCGCCGACCGCGGGACGCAGGTGACGCGGGGGCTCCAGCAGCAGACCCCGATCACCTTCGCCGCAGGCACGGGCACCGGTGGCCAGACGATCACGGTCAACGAGAACACCCGCTACCAGACGTTCGAGGGCGGCGGCGCGTCGTTCACCGACAGCGCCGCGTGGCTGATGAACAGCAGCGGCTACCTGAGCGCCGCCACCCGCGAAGACACGATGAAGAAGCTGTTCGACCCGGTCAACGGCATCGGCCTGTCCATGACGCGCAACCCGATGGCGTCGACGGACCTCGCGCGGTTCGACTACTCCTACGACGACACGTGCTGCGACGTCAACGACTTCAAGATCGACCACGACCTGGCGGACGTGCTGCCGTTGACCAAGCGGGCCAAGGAGTTGAACCCGGCGCTGCGCGTGATGGCGTCGCCGTGGAGCGCGCCCGCGTGGATGAAGGACAACAACTCGATGCGGCAGGGGTGGTTGAAGGCCGAGTACTACGGGACGTACGGGCAGTACTTCGCGAAGTACGTGCAGGCCTACCAGTCGCGGGGGATCCCGATCGACTACGTGACGCCGCAGAACGAGCCGGGGTGTTGTCCGGGGTATCCGTCGATGCAGTGGAACACCGCCGGGTTGATCAACTTCACGAAGAACGGGATCTACCCGGCGTTCCGGGCCGCGGGGATCAACACGAAGGTGCTGATCTACGACTGGAACTGGGACGGGTACAACACGTGGGTCAAGCCGCAGTTGCAGGATTCGGGGATCGTGAACGACCCGTTGTTCGGCGGGATCGCGTGGCACGGGTACGTGGGTGATGTGTCGGCGCAGACGACGGCGCACAACGAGTTCCCGAATGTGAAGGCGTTCGACACGGAGCACTCCGGGGGGACGTGGATTTCGGATCAGCACCGGGAGGACATGTTCAACATCATCGACTACACCCGGAACTGGGGTAGTTCGGTGGTCAAGTGGAGCCTGGCGCTGGACGAGGCCATGAACCCGCACAACGGTGGGTGCGGCACGTGCACCGGTTTCATCACCGTGCACAACAACGACGGAAAGCGCGGGCAGGTCAGTTACAACGTCGAGTACTACACGATGGGGCACCTGACGAAGTTCGTCCGGCCGGGGGCGCAGCGGATCGAGACGAATGACAACGGGTCGGTCAAGAACGTGGCGTGGCGGAACACGGACGGGTCGAAGGCGCTGATCGCGTACAACACGACCGGCAGTACCCAGAACGTGAAGGTCAACTGGGGGAACTCGTCGTTCAACTACAGCTTGCCTGCTCGGACGTCGGCGACGTTCACCTGGAGCGGGACGCAGGGTGGGGCGCCGCAGCCTGTCGGTGGGACGATCACCGGTCTGGGTGGGAAGTGCTTGGACGTGGCCGGGGCCAGTAGTGCCAATGGGACGGCTGTGCAGTTGTACGACTGCAACGGTAGTGCGGCGCAGAGTTGGGCTGTTGGTTCTGATGGGACTGTTCGGGCGTTGGGGAAGTGTTTGGACATCAAGGACAACAGTGTGGCGGATGGGGCCAAGCTTCAGATTTGGGATTGCGCTGGGGGGAATAATCAGCGGTGGAGTGTGACCGCTGGGCGGGATATTGTTAATCCTGCTGCTAATAAGTGTTGGGATGCTACGGGGAATTCTTCGGTTAATGGGACGTTGGTGCAGATTTGGGCT
This sequence comes from Umezawaea sp., assembly GCA_035559015.1. GTDB lineage: Bacteria > Actinomycetota > Actinomycetes > Mycobacteriales > Pseudonocardiaceae > Umezawaea. Next base: position 7,084 of record DATMCA010000992.1, read on the forward strand.
TGTACCGGGGCCGCTAATCAGAAGTGGATTGTTGCGGGG
>DATMCA010000993.1:0-12255 GCA_035559015.1 Umezawaea sp.
TCGGTGGCGGCCACGCCGGCGGCCGTGCCCGGCAGCAGCAGCACGACGTGCTCGCCGTGCACGCCCGCGAGCCCGCGCCCGGTCGACGCCAGGTGCGCGGCGGCGGCGAGGAGCCGGTCGCGGGGACCGCCGTCGGCGACCAGGACCACGTGCGGCACGCCCAGTTCGACGCCGACCCGCCGGGCCCGCGCGGCCAACCCGACCGGATCGCGGTCCGGCGCGGTCAGCAGGTCGGTGATCAGCTCGCCGCGCACCTTGTTCTCCGCCTCGGCCACGCTGCGGCGCAACAGGAGCAGCAACGCCGTCACGACGCTCGCGCGTTCGAACAGCCGCCGGTCGGCGTCCTCCAGGTCGGGCCTGCCGGTCAACGTGATGCTGCCCAGCAGTTCCCTCCCGGCCAGCACCGCGCACACCCACGTGCCGTCCTGCGCGACCGCCCGCCCGGTCGCGCGGGAGGCGTTCACCGCGGAGCGGGGCGGGGTCTTCTTCGTGACGCCGATCCGGGCCAGCTCGCCCAGGTCGCCGTCGTGCACGGCGATCGCGCCGCCGAGCACCTTCGCCACGGCGGCGGCCACCTCGGGGAGGTCGGCGCCGCGCAGCACGAGGTCCGCGAGCCGGTCGTGCGCCTCCTCGGCGCGGCGCATGTCCTCGCTCTGCGCGCGGATGACCTCGTTGGCCTCGTTGCGCTCCCGCAGCGCGACCCGCGTCTCCTCCAGCAGGTGCGCGGTGTCCAGCGCGATGGCCGCGTGGTCGGCGAGCGACGACAGCAGCGCCACCTCGTCGGGCGGGAACCGCCGCGGCGACCGGTTCGCCGCGTACAGGACGCCGATCACCCGGCTGCCCAACGTCAGCGGCACGCCGAGGATCGCGACGAGGCCCTCGTCCTTCACGGCGGTGTCGATGGGCGTGGTGTGGTTGAAGCGCAGGTCGGCGAAGTAGTCGGCGGTGGCGTACGGCCGGGCCGTCTGGGCGACCAGACCGCCGAGCCCCTCCCCCATGCCGAGCCGCACTTCCTGGAACAGCGCCGACACCGAGCCGTCCGTGACGCGCATGTACGTGCCGTGCGCCGCGGGTTCGTTCATGCTCAGGTACGCCACGTCCGTGCCCAGCAGCAGTCGGGCCCGCCGGACGATCGACCGCAGCACCGCGTCCGGGTCGCGGGCGCCCGCGAGGTCGCTGGCCGTGTCGAACAGCGCTTCCAGTTCGGCTTCCCGACGGCGGTGCTCGGTGAGCGTGCGCCGGATCTCCAGCGCCCACTCCGCGGCCCGCTCGACCCGGTCGAGGTCGTCGTCGCTCGCCCCCGCGGCACGCGCGGCGGGGAGCACCTGCGCGAGCCGCTCGCTGCCCGCGTCCTGGGCGAGCAGTTCGAGCAGGTGCTCCACCGGGTCGGTCATGCGCTCATGCTGACACTTCCGCGGCCTCGTCGGCAGTCCTGTCGAGCGACACGCCCCTGGTCTCCTTCGCGACGACCACGGCGATGACGCTGAGCAGGCACGCGAAGCCGACGTAGAGCGCGACCGGGACGGTGCTGCCGGACTCCTTCAGCAGGGCCGTGGCGATCAGCGGCGCGAGCGCACCGGCCACGATGGACGCGAGCTGATAGCCGACCGACGCGCCGGAGTAGCGGACCCTCGTGCCGAACAGCTCCGAGAAGAACGCGGCCTGCGGGCCGTACATCGCGCCGTGCAGCAGCAGTCCGACGGACGTGGCGAGCACGATCGCGCCGAACGACTTCGTGTCCAGCAGCGTGAAGAACAGGAAGATCCACACGCCGACGCCGACCGCGCCGAACAGGTACACCGAGCGGCGGCCGACCCGGTCGGACAGGGCTCCCCACAACGGGATCGAGACGAAGTGGATCACCGAGGCGATCAGGACGGCGTTGAGCCCGTACGACTTGGACAGTCCCAACGGGCCGGTGAGGTAGACCAGGATGAACGCCGTGATGACGTAGTACGAGACGTTCTCGCCCATCCTGGCGCCCATCGCGATCAGCACCTCGCGCCAGTGCAGCCGCAGCAGCGTGACGATCGGCGCCTTCTCCACGACCGGCGACTTCCGCGCCTCCGCCTTCCGCTGCGCCTCCAGGAACACCGGCGACTCGCTGACGGTCAACCGGATCCACAGCCCGATCCCGACGAGCAGACCGGACAGGAGGAACGGCACCCGCCAGCCCCACGCCAGGAACGCCTCGTCGGTCTGCACGGCCGCCAGCACGGCGAGCACCGCCGTGGCGAGCAGGTTGCCCAGCGGCACACCGGCCTGCGGCCAGGAAGCCCAGAAGCCACGGCGTTTCGCGTCGCCGTGCTCGGACACGATCAGCACCGCGCCGCCCCACTCGCCGCCGAGCGCGAAGCCCTGCACCAGGCGCAGCAACGTCAGCAGCAGCGGTGCGGCGACGCCGATGGTGGCGTAGGTCGGCAGCAGGCCCATCGCGAACGTGGCCCCGCCCATCAGGACCAGTGCGAACACCAGCAGCCTCTTGCGGCCGATCCTGTCGCCGAAGTGCCCGAACACCACGCCGCCCAACGGCCGGGCGAGGAAGCCGATGGCGTAGGTGGTGAACGCCAGCAGCGTGCCGGTCAACGGGTCGACGCTGGGGAAGAACAGCTTGTTGAACACCAGCGCGGCGGCGGACCCGTACAAGAAGAAGTCGTACCACTCGATGGTCGTTCCGATCAGGCTTGCTGCCACCACCTTGATGATGGGTCTTCCGGGAGCTGCGGTAGTCATGAGGTCACCACTTCGTCGGGGCGGACTTGCAGGGCGTCTACTGGGCGGTCCAGCCGCCGTCGATCGTGAACGTGGAGCCGGTGACGTGCCCGGAGTGCTTGCCGCACAACCAGAGCACGGTCGCCGCGACGTCCTCGGGCTCGATGAGCCGCTTGATGGCGGTGCGCTGGAGCATCACCTCGGCGAGGACCCGGTCCTCCGGGATGCCGTGCGCGCGGGCCTGTTCGGCTACCTGCCCCTCCACCAGCGGCGTGCGCACGTAGCCGGGGCTCACGCAGTTGCTCGTCACGCCGTGCTCGGCGCCCTCCAGCGCGGCGACCTTGCTCAGCCCTTCCAGGCCGTGCTTCGCGGCGACGTAGGCGGCCTTGAACGCGCTGGCGCGCAGGCCGTGGACGCTGGTGAGGTTGACGATCCGGCCCCAGCCGCGGGAGCGCATGTGCGGGAGGCAGTGGCGCATCAGCAGGAACGGGGCGGTGAGCATGACCCGCTGGATCAGCTCGAACCGCTCCGGCGGGAACTCGTGGATCGGCGCGACGTGCTGGAGCCCGGCGTTGTTGACCAGGATGTCGACCTCGCGGGGCAGGTCGCGGGTCGGGTCGGCGGTGGAGAGGTCGACCACGTGCTCCGTGCCGCCGGTCTCGTCGGCGACCGCGCGCACCGCGTCGGCGTCCCGGTCGACCAGGTGGACCTTCGCCCCGGCCTTGCTCAACGCCACGGCGCAGGCGCGGCCGATGCCGCCCCCGGCGCCGGTGACCATCGCCGTGCGGCCCGCGAGTTCGTCGCTGGTGTGACGGAGCCCACTGTTCATGCCCTCGACGCTAGCGAGGGGCCGCCCGGTCGGCACATGTGTGACCAGCACATAACAGCGTATTTCTTCATGTGTTTAGCCAACAGTTAGCGATGTGACAATCGGCTTACCCAATACGGGGTGATATGAGGGCTCATCCATGAGTACAGTTCGCTGATCCGTTCGGGGGACCACAACGTACTTGGGGGTAACTCAATGTCATTAACGCCGATCTACGACGACCTCATGCGCGAGCTGGACGGCATCATGGCGGCCAGCAAGGCGAAGAGGGCGGCCGAAGAAGACGAAAAGGCCGCCGAGCAGAAGCTCGACGGCCCGATCGCGAGCTGACCAGGGGTCAGCTGGGCTGCTGGAGCAGGTCCGCGGGGACCGGCTCGTCCTTCTCCAACGCGCCGAACAGGCGCAGGGCGTTCTCCCGGTCCCACTGCACGACCGACCCGACGCCGTCGAGCGTCGGCGTGCTGCCAACCGGCACGGTCGCCGTGTCGACGCCGCCACCCATCCCGAACGCCATCCCGCCGAGGTTGAACAGGCTGTCGTCCTCGTTCACCGAGATGGCGTCGGTGCTCGCGAACAGCAGCGGGAACGCGCGGAACGGGTTGAGCACCGTGCCGAGGCTCGTCGCCCGGTCCGACAGCGCGGACAGGAACTTGCGCTGGTTCTGCACCCGCTGGAGGTCGGCCGTGGCGAACGCGCGGGTGCGCACGAAACCGAGCGCCTGCGTGCCGTTCAACTCCTGGCAGCCGGGCTGGAGGTCCAGGCCCGCCAACGGGTCCTGCATCGGCTCGTCGATGCACATGTCGACACCGCCGACGGCGTCCACGATGCCCGCGAACCCGCCGAAGCCGATCTCCATGTAGTGGTCGAGGTGGATGCCGGTCACGCCCTCGACGGTCTGCGCCAGCAGCGGCGCGCCACCGAGCGAGAACGCGGCGTTGATCTTGTTCTTCCCGTTGCCCGGGATGTCCACATAGGAGTCGCGCGGCAGGCTCACCAGCGTCGACTTCCCGGAACCGGACGGGATGTGCAGGAGCATGATGGTGTCGGTCCGCTTGCCGCCCGCGTCACCGGTCGACAGCGCGTCCTTCTGCTCCTGGGTCAGGTCGTCGCGGGCGTCCGAGCCGACCAGCAACCAGTTGGTGCCGGGTGTGTCGGCGGGGCGCCCCTCGTAGTCCGGCAACGCGTCGGAACGCCGCAACGACGAGTCGACGTAGAAGTACAAACCGACCAGGACCAGCAACAACACGAAGACGACGGCCAGGAACACCCGGCCCTTCTTCACCTTGCGCCGCTGCGGCATCGGCCTGCGCGCGGGCGGTTGCTGGTACCCCTGCTGGTATCCAGCGCTCATGTTCGCCAACCCCGATCTGGATGGATGCTCCGGTCAACCGCTCTTGCCCCTAAGAGACGCGGCGCGAGCGGAGAGGTTGCCACCTTAGTCAGTCAACGGCAGCACGAGCGCGGCGAGCAGCCGGTTCACCTCGGCCCCGGGATCGGTCGTGAAGCCGGTGTGCGTGGGCGAGGTCTGGATCACCGTGCTGCGGGGCGCGGTCAGCCAGCGGAACCGCTGACCGCGGGTCGTCCCCGACACCGGACCGGCGTCGGCGGCCCCGTCGCACGACGAGCCGAGGTGCCGCAGCGCGGCCTCCAGCAGCTCGACGTCGACGCCGGGGTCCAGCGCCCGCACCCTGGCGGTGTCCACAAAGGTCTTCGCGCACAGGAAGTCCAAGTCGGGGCAGTAGAGGAGCACCCCGACGTTCACGAACTCGCCGCGTTCGACACGGGGCACGGCCCGCAGCACCGCGTACTCAAACACGTGCGGCACGGGCCACCTCCAGCGCGTCGACCCACGCCCGCGGCCCGGCGAGGCGAGCGGCGAAGTACGCCAGGTACGCCTCCCGCACGGCTTCCGCGCCGTCGAACACCCGGTCCTGCGCCAACCACTCGTCCGGCACCAGCGCCAGGACCTCCCGCAGCAGCTCCGGGGTCACCTTCGCGGCCAGCTCGGCGTCCACGTCCGCGAGCGGGCCGGCGAACGGCAGCATCAGGTGGTCACCGGCGTCGAACCGGTACTCCTTGGCGGGGAAGCGGTCCGCGCGCCAGCCGTGGTGGAAGTACAGCGCGGCGCCGTGGTCGATCAGCCACAGCTGCCGGTGCCACAGCAGGGTGTTCGGGTTGCGCCAGCTGCGGTCGACGTTCAGCACCAGGCCGTCGAGCCACAGCAGCCGCGTCGCCGTGTCCGCGTCGGGTTCGCGCACGACCGGGTTGTAGTCGAAGGAGCCGGGCAGGTAGTCCAGCCCGAGGTTGACCCCGGCGCTGGCGCGCAGCAGGTCCTGGATCTCCTCGTCCGGTTCGGACCGCGCCAGTTCGGGGTCGAGGTCGACCAGCACGATCTCCGGCACCCGGAAGCCCAGCCGGCGCGCCAGTTCCCCCACCACGATCTCCGCGACGAGCGCCTTGATGCCCTGCCCGGCGCCCCGGAACTTGAGCACGTACATCCCGAGGTCGTCCGCCTCGACCAGCCCCGGCAGGGACCCGCCTTCGCGGAAGGGGGTCACGTAGCGCGTGGCCGACACCTTCCGCAGCCCGTTCGTTGATTCCACGCCCGCATCATGGTCGGAAGGACCGGTGCGGTGCCAACCGGTTAAGCCCCGGCACGGTCACCGCAGCGCCGACTCCAACGCCTTGAGGTAGCCGACCTGCCCGTTCTTGTTCGGGTGGTAGGAGTCGCCGACGGGGAACTTGAGCCCGTGCAGCCACGGGTCCGAGGCGCAGATGCCGTGGCCCGCGAAGGCGTCCCGCACGTCCACGAACACGACGCCCGCCGCACCGGCCGCGGTGGCCGTCGCGGTCGCCAGCGAGTCCGCGCCGCCGTTCACCGCCGCGCGCTTGGCCTCGGACAGCCCGTTCAGGCAGGACTTCGACTCGAAGAGCCTGGGATAGCCCAGCACGACGACCTTGGCGGCGGGAGCCTTGTCCGCGACCGCGCCGAGCAGCCGGTCCAGCCGACCGGGCAGTTCGGTGCGGATCACCTCGCCCGCCCGTGCGACGGCCTGCTCGCACGACTGGTCGGAGCTGACCGAGCAGGTCGTCATCACGTCGGCGAAGCCGACGTCGTTCCCACCGATGTTGAGCGTCACCAGGGTCGTCTCGGACGACAGCGGCGCCAGTTGGCCGTCCAGCACGTCCTGCGTCGTCGCGCCGGAGCACGCGACGAACCGGAAGTCGGCGGGCACGTGCGCGTCCTTCCACAGGCTCGGGTACGCGGACTCGCTCCGCCCGCACCCACCCGAGCCCCCGCTCCCGACACCGGCGGCGTAGGAGTCGCCCAACGCGACGTACTCCACCGCCACCGGCGCGGGAACCATGACCAAGCTCAAGACCAACGCCGCGGCGATACCCATGGGCATAGCGGTACCACTGTGGACAGTCGGCCCGGAAGGCCGTTAACCCAGCCGGGTGGGCACCACGCAGACCGGGATCGGCGACGACAGCGGCACCCCGGAAGCGGTCAACCGGCCGGTGGCCAGGTCGACCCGGAACGACGTGACGGTGTTCGAGTTCTGGTTGGCGGCGAACAGGAATCGCCCGGTCGGGTCGAACGTGATGTGCCGCGGGAACTTGCCCCCGGTGGGCACGGCCTCGACGAACCGCAGCCGCGCGCCGCCCTGCTCCACGGCGAACAGCGCCACGCTGTCGTGGCCGCGGTTGGACAGGTAGACGAACCGCCCGTCCGCCGACACCACGACCTCCGCCGGGTAGTTCCGCGGCGTGGCGGGCGCTCCGACGGGAACGGTCCGCAGCGCTTGGCCGGGCGTCAGCACCCCGCGGTCGGCGTCGTACGCGGCGGCCACGATCGTGGAGTCCAGTTCGTTCGCGATGTAGGCGAACTGCCCGGTCGGGTGGAACGCGAGGTGCCGAGGACCGGCGCCGGGCTTCACCTTGGCGGTGCCGACCAGCGCCAGCTTGCCGGTGGTCGTGTCGAGCTTGTAGCTGTAGACGGAGTCGGTGCCGAGGTCCACGGCCAGCAGGTGCTTGCCCGCGAGGTCGGGGAGCACCTGGTGGGCGTGCGGGCCCTCCTGGCGTTCCCGGTCCGGTCCGGACCCCTTGTGCGTCACCAGGTCCGTGCGCGCGCCCAGCCCGCCGTCGGCCTTCACCGGGTGCACCGAGACGCTGCCGGACGAGTAGTTCGCCGACAGCAGGTACCGCCCGGACGGGTCCAGCGCCAGGTGGCACGGGTCAGCCCCGCCGGTGCTCTGCGCGTTGATGATCCGCAGCCCGCCGCCCGCGCCGATGGCGATCGACGTGACGGACCCCTGGCTCTGCTCGTTCACCGCGTAGAGCGTGCGGCCCGACTCGATGACGAACGAGGGGTTCGCCACGCCGGGGAACACGCCGGTGGCGCGGAGCTGCCCGGTGGTCTGGTCGTAGGAGGCCAGCCCGATCCCGGTCCCCCCGCCCGACCAGGTCGTGTAGGTCCCGAGGTACACGCGGGACTCCGCACGTGGTTGCGCCGAAGCGGCCTCACCGGTCACCAGCATCCCTGCCCCAACACCCATGGCTCCGAGGAACCGTCGCCTGTCGATCACCACTGAACGTACCTCCGTTGATCCCTGGCGGCAGGACCCACAGTGGCCTAGACCACTGCGCCCGGACAAGGGATGCAACGAAGATTGCGCCTACCGCAACGGATCCGCCTCGGTCAGCTTGGCCAGCTCCACCGCGGGGTCGTACGCGGGCTCAGGATACGTCGGCGCGAGGTCGCGCAGCGCGTGCAGCAGCAGCTCGGCGACGGCCCAGTTGCGGTACCACTTGCGGTCGGAGGGCACGGCGTACCAGGGGCCGACCTGCGTGGAGCACTTCGCCAGCAGGTCGGTGTACGCCGCCTGGTACTGGGACCACTTGGCCCGCACCGCGAGGTCGGCCGGGTTGTACTTCCAGCGCTTCTCCGGTGTCTGGAGCCGGGCGACCAGCCGCTCCTTCTGCCGCTCCGGCGAGATGTGCAGGAAGCACTTCACGAGCGTCACGCCGGACTCGGACAGCTCGGCCTCGAAGTCGTTGATCTGCTCGTACCTGGCCCGCCAGGTCGAGGGCGGCACGAGCTTGTCCACCCTCGGGACCAGCACGTCCTCGTAGTGCGACCGGTCGAAGAAGCCGATCGCCCCCGGACCGGGCACCTGCCTGCGGATCCGCCAGAGGAAGTCGTGCGACAGCTCGGCGCGGGTCGGCTTCTTGAACGACACCACGCGCAGGCCCTGCGGGTTCATCAGCCCCGCGACGTGGCTGATCGTGCCGCCCTTGCCGGAGGTGTCCATGCCCTGGAGCACGACGAGCACCCGCCGCCTGCCGCCGCCCACGCCCTCGGCGTAGAGGTTCTCCTGGAGCTGGTCCAGCTCGACCCCGACGGCCTCCATCGCCTTCGCGGCGTCGGCCTTGCCCGTGGGGCCGACCGGCGTGGCCGCCGGGTCGATCGCCGCGAGGTCGACACCTTCCGGGTGGATCTTCAGCACGTCTCGGACCGAGGGGACGTGCGCCGACTTCTTCGCCATCGTCGCAGGGTAGCCACGGGGTGATCACTCCGCTCGGTACGCAACGGATCTCCGCCGATCATCCGGATTACGCAAGAAACCTGACACCTGCGCAACGGCTGACGGATGAAATCGCCGCCATCCGCCCCTTAGCCTTGTCCCATGACCGCCATCGCCGCTCCCACCACCGAGGCCCCGACCAGCGGGGCCGACTTCATCGCGCTGGACGAGCACTGGAGCACGCACAACTACCACCCGCTGCCGGTCGTGATCTCCCACGGCGAGGGCGCGTGGGTGACGGACGTGGACGGTCGCCGCTACCTGGACTTCCTGTCCGGCTACTCATCCCTCAACTTCGGCCACCGCCACCCCGCCCTGATCGCCGCCGCCGTCGAGCAGCTCGGCCGCGTCACGCTGACCAGCCGCGCGTTCCACCACGACCAGTTCGGCCCGTTCTGCCGCGAGCTGGCCGACCTGACCGGCACCGAGATGGTGCTGACGATGAACTCCGGCGCCGAGGCCGTCGAGTCCGCGATCAAGGTGGCCCGCAAGTGGGCCTACCAGGTCAAGGGCGTGCCGGCGGGCACGGCGGAGATCATCGTCGCGGGCGCGAACTTCCACGGCCGGACGACCACCATCGTGTCGTTCTCCACCGACGAGGTGGCGCGCGCCGACTTCGGCCCGTTCACGCCCGGCTTCTCGGTCGTGGCCTACGGCGACGAGCAGGCGCTGCGGAACGCCATCACGGACCGGACCGCCGCCGTGCTGATCGAGCCCATCCAGGGCGAGGCCGGCATCATCGTGCCGCCGGAGGGCTACCTGGCCGCCGTGCGGCGGATCTGCGACGAGAACAACGTGCTCATGATCGCCGACGAGATCCAGTCCGGTCTCGGCCGGACCGGCGAACTGCTGGCCCTCGACCACGCGGGCGTGCGGGCCGACCTGTACACGCTGGGCAAGGCGCTCGGCGGCGGGATCGTGCCCGTGTCCGCCGTGGTCGGCGACCGGGCGGTGCTGGGCGTCCTCAAGCCCGGCGAGCACGGCTCCACGTTCGGCGGCAACCCGCTGGCCTGCGCCGTCGGCCGCGCGGTCGTGAAGCTGCTGGCCACCGGCGAGTACCAGGAGCGCTCCCGCGTGCTCGGCGCTCACCTGCACGCCAGGCTCGGCGAACTCGTCGGCCACGGCGTGTCCGAGGTCCGCGGTCGCGGGCTGTGGGCGGGTGTGGAGATCGCCCCCGGCGGTCCGAAGGGTCGCGAGGCGTCCGAGGCGCTGGCCGCCAGGGGCGTGCTCTGCAAGGAGACGCAGGACACCACGCTGCGGGTGGCTCCCCCGTTGGTGATCACCGCGGAGGAGATCGATCACGGCGTGGACGCGATCGGGGAGATCGTCCAGCGATAGTCACGATCGGCACGCGGGCACCTCACGATGAGTCATACACCTCGTGAGGTGCCCGTTCGCGTTGCATGATGCCGTTCATGGGTGAACGGGTGCGGGCGGAAGCGGCGGCGGCGCTGGGTCGGTGGACGGAGCCGGAGGAGGTGCACGCGGCCGGACGGGCGCTGCGGGACGCCGTCGGGCACCAGGCCCACCGGAAGGCGCTGCTCGCGGTCGACCGGCCGTCCATCCCGGACTACGTGCGCGCGAGCAACGCGGGCAGGCTGGAGACGCTGGTCCCGCTGCGGATCGGGCGGATGGTCGCGTCGCCGTTCTCGTTCTTCCGCGGCAGCGCGGGCCTGATGGCGGGCGACCTCGCGGTGAGCCCGCGCAGCGGCGTCGACGTCCAGCTCTGCGGTGACGCGCACGCGGCGAACTTCGGCCTGTACGGGACGCCCGAGGGCCAGATCGTCATGGACATCAACGACTTCGACGAGACCCTGCCGGGGCCGTGGGAGTGGGACCTGAAGAGGCTGGTGACCAGCCTCGTGCTGGCGGGCCGTGAGGGCGGGGTGTCGGAGAAGGGCTGCCGCGACGCCGTCGAGGACACCGTCCGGGCGTACCGGGGTGCGATGAGGCACATGGCGGACCTGCCGTTCCTGGACTCGTGGAGCGCGCTCGGCGACGAGTCGGTGCTGAACAAGGCGAAGGCGAACGACCTGATCGACGAGTTCAGCAAGGCGGCGTCCAAGGCGCGCAAGAACACCAGCGCGAAGGTCGCCGCGAAGTGGACCCGCAAGGAGGGCGAGCACTGGCGGTTCCTCGAAGACCCGCCGGTGCTGACCAAGGTCACCGAGCGGACCGCCGCCGAGGTCGTCGCCGCGCTGCCGTCCTACGTGGACTCGCTGCGCGAGTCCCGCCGCAACCTGATCATGCGCTACGGCGTGTCCGACGTGGCCTTCCGCGTCGTCGGCACGGGCAGCGTCGGCCTGCGCAACTACCTGGTCCTGCTGCACGGCAACGGCGACGAGGCGCTGATCCTCCAGGTCAAGGAGGCCCGGCCGTCGGCGCTGGAGCCGTTCCTCGACGTGCCGCCGAGCAAGCACCAGGGCAAGCGGATCGTGCACGGCGCGCGGCTCGTGCAGGCCGAGACGGACATCCTGCTCGGCTGGACGAGCATCGACGGCCGCGATTACATCGTCCGCCAGTTCCGCAACCGCAAGGGCGAGATCGACGCGACCACGCTCAAGCGCGACGACCTGGACGACTACGGCCGTTTCGCGGGCGCCCTGCTGGCCCGCGCGCACACCCGGTCCGCCGACCCGCGGCTGCTCGCGGGCTACTGCGCGGACGACGGCGAGGAACTGGACGAGGCGTTCGCGAAGTACGCGTTCGACTACGCCGACCAGACCGAGTCCGACCACGGGGTGCTCGTGGCCGAGGTGCGGGCGGGCCGGTTGCCCGCGCTCATCGAGGAGGACTGACCCGAATCATCGCCTCGCGTGCGACGAGGTAGAGGACGACGGCGTTCAGCAGGTGCCAGAGGAAGTGCGTGCCCGTCGGCCACCCGGCGCACGCGCTGAGGTCGACGGTGCGCAGCGCCAGCGACACGGCGAACACCACGGCCGCGATCCCGAACGCCCTCCAGTGGTGTCGCGTGCCGTCCGGTCCGGAGAAGCGCAGCGCCACGGCCAGCCCGACCAGCGCGACCCCGGCCGCCAGGTACGACCCCGACCCGGCCGGGATCAGCAGCGACACCGGGATCAGCACCACGCCCAGCAGGGCCAGCGCGGGCGCGAACAGCCACGCCTT
>DATMCA010000994.1:0-5362 GCA_035559015.1 Umezawaea sp.
TGCGGGGATGCACGAGGAGAGCCCACCTTTCGCTAGACAAGTTCGTTGACCGGTTATATCCCCCGCGACCGGTCAGCGCACCGCGACGTCGTTATGCCGCGGTTACCTTTTCGGCGGTCGAACGGTAACCCAAGGTCCGAGGCTTCGCATTGCGCCGTATGGGCCAATCTCGGGGACATCACGACAATGGATCACCAAAACGCGAGACATCGTCACAATGAATTGATCTACCTGATCGCAGGTCAGGACCGAAGAATGACGTTCGGTGTCACTGAATTGTCCACGAACCCCTTCCCCCGGCCCCTTAGACCGGTGCTTCTACAAAGATTTGCACGCGCAATGTGCGACCGCCGTCACACGGGGTCGGTTTCCGGTACCTGACCTGCGGGTTTCGCCGTTTTCACGGCCGCGAGACCGCGCCGCATCGGAAATACCACGGGCAGGTACAGGGCGAGGCCGCCGATACCGCCGACGAGGAGCACCAGCAGGTCGGGCCGCAATTCGCGGGTCGCGAAGTACGGGACCACGCACAGCAGCACGGCGCCGAGCGCGGGTCGCAGCACCGACCTGCCGAGCAGCGACGGCGTGATGCCCAGCGCGGTGAGCGCCCAGAGGAACGCGGGCAGCATCACCCCGACGGCGACGGCCATGTGCGCGATGCCGACGCCGGCCACGCCGTTCAGGTGGGCGCCGACCGCCAGCGCGGGGGTCAGCACGACGAGCCACAGCGCCTGGAGCCCGAGCGTCTGGCGGGCCCGGCCCACCGCGATCAGCACGTCGAAGCACAGCTGGAGCGCGACCCTGGCGAGCCCCAGCACGGCCAGGAACACCAGCGCGGTGGCCGCGCCGCCCCACTTCTCGCCGTACACGAAGCGGATCGTCGGTCCCGCCATGATGGCCAGCAGCCCGCAGATCGGCACGGCCGCGGCCATCAGCAGCCCCATGGACCGCGCGAACGCCGCCCGCAGCGCCACGAGGTCCTCCTGGAGCCGCGCGAACGCGGGCACGCTCACCCGTGCGACCGGGATGGAGAGCAGCGTCACGGGCCAGCTGGACAGGTTGAACGCCAGCACGTAGAGCCCGAGGGTCTCCGGGCCGAGCAGCCTGCCGATGACCACGTTGTCCACGTTGACCATCGCGACCGCGAGGATCGTCGCGCCGGCGAGGGGGATGCCGCCGCGGAGCAGTTCCCTGGCCACGGCCGGGTCGAAGCCGGGCCGGTAGCGGACGGGGGTGAACTTCAGGTGGAGCAGGCCGTTCACGAGGTTGCCCGCGAGCCGTCCCCACACCAGGCCCCACACCCCGAACCCGGTCATCGCCAGCACCAGCGTGAGGCCGGTGGTGATGACGAAGCCGGTGAGGTCGGCGTAGGTGCGCAGGTCCTGGCGGAACGAGCGGGTGAGCATCGCCGACGGCACCGCGAGCGCCCCGTTGATCAGGATGGCGAACGCCAGCACCCGCACCAGGGTCGTGGCCTCCGGCGCGCCCAGCGCGGAGGCGAACGCGCTGGCGCCCGCCTGGAAGCCGAGGAACAGCACGACGCTGAAGCCGAAGATGACCGTGGTGGCGGTCGAGGCGACCTTGGAGACGTCACCCGGCCAGCGGACGAGCATCTGCTCGATGCCGAGGTCGTTGATGTTGATCAGGATGACCAGCGCGACGGTCGCGACCGCGAACAGGCCGTAGTCGTTCGGCGTCAGCAGGCGCGCCAGGATGATCCCGGACGCCAGGTTCGCCAGCCGCGAGAGGAACGTGCTGGCGAAGCTCCAGCGCATCCCCTTGCGGACCAGCGTCCCGAGTTCCTCGGTGGACTCGGTGGTCATGTCGTCGCTCGTCTCCCCCGGATCGCGGCCGTGACTTCGGCGAGCGACCTGTTTTCCATGAACGGCCGTTCGAACACGCGGTGGAACAGGTACGAGCCCCCCAGCACGGCGGCGACGCCGAGCACGAGCAGCAGCCCGAAGCGGGCGAGCGGGTTCGCGACCAGGTTCGCCACCACGAAGTGGTCGACGAGCCACAGCAGCGGCAGGTGCACCAGGTAGACGCTGTAGGAGAACAGGCCGATCCCGCTGAACACCCGGCTCGCCAGCAGGGCGCGCAACGGCCCGAAGCCGCCGCTCGCGAGCACGGCCAGCACCGCGGCCGTGCCGACGCCGACCAGCAGGTCGATCCAGAAGTAGGCGTGGTCGACCCAGCGCGACCCGAACACCGCGGCCAGCACGACGAACACCGCGAAGCACGCCACCCCCGCCGCGCCGAGCCACCTCGGGGCGGTCCGGCCCTCCTCCAGCACCATCGCGGCGGCGACGCCGAACACGAACAGCGCGAGGAACTGCGGCGTCAGGTTCAGCACGCCGTCGAGCGGGCCGACGTTCTCGCCCACCAGCTGCGCGCCGACGACGGCGGCCGTCGACACGACGACCATCCACAGCGGACCGATGCGGCGGCGGAGCAGGAGCACCAGCGGGAACAGGAAGTAGATCTGCCACTCGATCGCGATCGACCAGAACGCGCCGTTCGGCTTCGGGCTGTCCACGACGTCCTGCACCAGGAAGAAGTGCGCGATCACGCCCTTGAGCGTGATCGCGCGCCCGGTCAGCTCGGGCGTGATCAGCCCGAACACCACGACGGACAGGCCGAGCGCGGCCCAGTACGGCGGCAGGATGCGCCACGCCCGGCGGCGCAGGAACCGCGCCACGCCACCGAGTTCGTACCCGCGGCGGGCGGGTGCGACGGTCAGCGAGAAACCGCTGACGACGATGAAGACCGCGACGGCGAGGTGGCCGTAGAGCAGCCAGCCGAGGAAGACCGGACCCTCGTTCACCGGGTACGCGGGCCACACCGTGAGCCAGATGTGGTGCAGCACCACGTAGAGCGCCGCCAGCGCCCGCACGCCGTCGAGGAACGACAGCCGCACCCTCGCGGGCGCGGCCACCGCCCCGGCCTTCACCTCGGCGGTCATCGCCTGGCCAGCCCCTCGCCGACCTTCTCGTACTTGAGCCCGCACAAGCAGGTGAACAGCTCGTCCAGCCGCTCCCCGCACTCGCAGACCCAGCCGCGCACCTTCGCCGGGTTGCCCGCGACGAACGCGTGCGCGGGCACGTCCCTGGTGATGACCGCGCCCGCGGCGGCGAAGGCGAACGCGCCGATCGTCGTGCCGCACACCACGACCGTGCCCGCGCCGAGCGTGGCGCCCGACTCGACGCGCGTCGACAGCAGCGCCTCGGGGCCCTTCTTCACGTGCGCTCGCGGCCGGAGGTCGTTGGTGAACACCACGTTCGGGCCGAGGAACACGTCGTCGCCGGTCGACACGCCGTCGAAGACCAGCACGGCGTTCTTCACCGTCACCCGGTCGCCGAGCACCGCGCCGCCCTCGACGAAGGCGTGGTCGCAGATGTTGCAGTCCGCTCCGACGACCGCGCCGGGCAGCACGTGCGCCCACGCCCAGACCCGCGTGCGCGGACCGACGGCGTCGGACTCGCAGAGCCCGAGCGGGTGCACCTTCACGGCGTCATCCGACACGCTTGCCCACCGCCTCCACCACCGCGTCGCGCACGCGCTCCTGCTGGGCGCGGGTGATGCCGGGGAACATCGGCAGCGACAGGATCTCGCCCGCCGCCCGCTCCGCCACCGGGTAGCCCTCGGGGCGGCCGTACCGCCGGAAGGCGCCGGTGGTGTGCACAGGCGTCGGGTAGTGGATGCCCGCGCCGATGCCCGCCTTGTTCAGGTCGGCCAGCACGCCGTCGCGGTCCGCGACGCGCACGACGTAGAGGTGCCACACGTGCTCGTTGCCCTCGGCGACGCCGGGGAGCCGGACGCCGTCGACGTCCTTCAGCAGCTCCGCGTAGGTGGCCGCGGCGAGCTGCCGCTCGGTGTTCCAGCCCGCGAGCCGGGCGAGCTTCGCCCGCAGCACCACGGCCTGGAGCGTGTCGAGCCGGGAGTTGAAGCCCAGCGTCGGGTGCTCGTACTTGCGGTCGCTGCCGTGGTTGGCGAGCAGGCGCACCCGGTGGGCGACCTCGTCGTCGTCGGTCAGCACGCCACCCGCGTCGCCGAACGCGCCGAGGTTCTTGCCGGGGTAGAAGCTGGTGCCCGCGGCGTCGCCCCAGGAGCCCATGCCCCTGCCGTGCTGGGTGGCGCCCTGGCACTGCGCGCCGTCCTCGACCACGATCAGGCCGTGCTCCCGCGCGATCTCGCTGATCGGCGTCATCGGGGCGAGCTGGCCGAAGAGGTGCACCGGGATGACCGCGCGGCAGTCCGCGGCGACCTCGGCCAGCGCGGCCGGGTCGAGCAGCAGGTGCTCGTCGTCCACGTCGACCGGCACGGGCACGCCCCCGGCCCGCACGACGGCCTCGGCCGTGGCGACGAAGGTGTTGGCGGGCAACGCGATCCGGTCGCCGGACTCGATGCCCGACGCGCGCAGCGCGAGTTCGAGCGCGTCGGTGCCGTTGGCCACGCCGACGCAGTGCGCGCGGCCGGAGTACTCGGCGAACTCGGCCTCGAAGGCCGCGCAGTCCGGGCCGCCGACGAACGCGGTGGCGGCCAGGACCCTGGCGAAGCCCTCCGCGACCTCGTCCGCGATCTGGTCGCGCTGGATCCCGAGATCGACCAGTGGGACCGTCACGAGGCCACCCCCTGTCCCCTGTTCGGCGCGAGGCGGCGGACCACCGCGCGCAGCTTGTCCTTGACCGGCGCCGGCAGTCGCCGGGCCGTGAGCATCGCGACCGTGCGGGCGCCTTCACGCGCCGTGGTCGTCCGGTGCGCGGGGGCGGCGGCCACCCGGCGGTACAGCTCCTCCAGCCCGCGCGCCGCGGGGTCCAGCCCGTAGTGCTCCACGACGACCCCGCGGCCGAACTCGCCGAGTTCCTTGCGCAGCGGGGAGTCCTCGATCATCGGCTCGATCTGCGCGGCGAGGTCGGCAGGCGTTTCCGTGCCCTTGCCCAGCCCGTAGTAGCCGTGCTGCCGGAAGTAGCCGACCGTGCTCTCGTCGAACGGCAGCGAGAAGCCCTTCTCCCCCAGCACGACGATGGGCTTCGCGAACGCCAGCGTGCGCAGCGCGGAGCCGCCCATGCCGAGCATCACGTCGGCCGCCTCGTACGCGGGCCGGGGGTCGAGCAGTCCTCCGGTGAGCACGACGACGTCCGTGCCGTGCCTCTCGTTCACCTCGGCGGCGCGCGCAGCGACCTGCTCCGCGGCCGTGCCCTCGCCGACGATGACGAGCCGCACGGCGTGCTCCTCGGCCAGCAGGTCGACGGCCTGGATGCTGCGCAGCAGGCTCTCCAGCTTGAGCCCCTCGGTGAGGCGCGACACCGGGACGATCGTGAGCTTGTCGTCGGTGAGGCCGAACTCCTCCTTGAACGGCACG
>DATMCA010000995.1:0-2315 GCA_035559015.1 Umezawaea sp.
ACGCCCCTCGACCTGCTACGTGGCGCGGGTGCCCGCGGGTTGTCGGTCGACACCTCCGTGCTGGTCTCCGCCGACCACGACGTGCTCGGCGAGGCCCTCGAGGCCGGGGAGGGCGTGGCGCTCGGCCTCGTACCCGCCGTCGACCCCACCACGGTCCCGACGGCCCAGCAGCTCACCGGCCAGGTGCTCGGCTGGCTCGACCGGCTCGGCCTCGACCCGGACGTGGTCGGTCAGCGGCTCCTCGTCACGCCGGCCTGCGGCCTGGCGGGCGCCTCTCCGGCGTGGGCCCGGCGCGCCCTCGCCCTGTGCCGCGAGGTCGCGACCAACCTGACCTGAGCCGGCCCGATGCGGCCACGATGAACTTTTCGGGTCGCCGGAGCATCTCTCCGGACGTGGCCGCTGAGGGGGGCGGCCAGAGGGCCCGGCCACCACGCCTCGACGCGGTGACCGGGCCCGTCGGTCAGGGGGTGACGCCCGGCGCCTGCCAGAAGCGGATCCAGTCCACGCTCATGGTCTGCGGCAGGTTGGCCTCACCCTTGAGCTTCTTGAGCTCGTAGTCGGAGCTCAGGAGGCTGAGGATCGGGAACTGCGGCACGCCCGAGATGCCCTGCGTGATGCGCGCGGTCTCGCGGCCGTCGATGCGGAAGACGTACGCCGTGGGAGACCACTCGACCGAGAACACGTGGTAGCGCTTGGACCAGCCGTCCTTCTTGTCGCTGAGGTAGCGCTCCGGCTTCTTGATCCAGCCGCCGATCTTCTGCGGGACGCCCGACGCGGTCGGGTTGTAGACGAAGCTGGTCAGGCCGCCGTTCGGCACCCCGTCGCCGAAGTACTCGATGATGTCGATCTCGGCGCCGCCCTCGAAGGCGTTGGGGATGTACGTCGGGTCCTGCGGCTGCATCCAGAGGGACGCGTGCTGGCCCTGGCGCGGCTGGAACTTGATGCGGGCGGCCACGACGCCGTACTTGAGGAACTGGTGGCCGTCGGTCGACACGTGCCCGTTGAGGCGGTAGTCGAAGTTGCCGATGACCGTGCCGTCCTGCTTGTACGCCGTGCACGAACCGGCCGGCATGGCCGGGTCACGCAGGACGCTGAGCCGCATCGTGCCCTTCGAGACCGCGACCGCCGACGGGTCGCCCTTCGAGCAGTTGCGCATCGACGACGGCTGGTAGAACTGCATCCGGTGCACCCAGTTGGCGCTCGGGGCGGTGCCGGCGAACTGGTCGGTGAAGGTGGCCGGACCCCACTGCGAGGTGGCGACCGCGCGGCTGGCGACCGAGCCGAGCCCAGAGCCCTTCGGCGCGACGGCGCGGTAGGTGACCGGGCTCGTCGCGGAGCCGGCGGGCGCGGCGAACTCGACCTTGCCGGCCCTGTCCTGGACGCCGGTGGCGACGTCGACCCACTTGCTGCCGGCCTTCTTCTGCAGCACCACGGCGCGCCCCTTCTTGGCGGGCGCGAACGTGGCGACGACGGCGGCCAGGGCCTTGTCGGCGTTGGCGATCTTCTTGCCCGGCTGCACGATCCCGGGCAGCACGGTGATGGTCGCCTGCTGCGGCGCGGCCTCGGACGACTGGCCGAGAGTGGCGACGGCGCTGCTGGCAACCAGCGCGACGAGGGCAGCGGCGATCGGGCGCCGGAGCGCTCTGGTGGTCACACGTCGGGGGGTACGTGTCGGCACGGTTGTTTCCTCCAGGTCGTTTCGGGGGGATGGGTCGACCCAAGGAGACGCATCTCCCGAACCCGCGGCGAGTCTGGCACGCAGCCAGCGCGCGGACAGCGGAAATGCCCGACTTTTGACTTTGGTGACGGTGTTGACCAGAAAGGAACTGACCGAACGGACGAGGGCCCGGTCACCTGAACGGTGACCGGGCCCTCGAGCCGCTGCTGCCTTACGGCGCCGGCGGCGTGTAGTGCGCGGGGTCCTGCCAGGTGTGGATCCAGTCCACCTGCATGGTCTGGGGCAGGTTCTTCTTCTCGTCCTTGCCGGGCAGCTTGGACAGCTCGTAGTCGGAGCTGAGGATGCTCAGGATCGGGTACTCGGGCACGCCCGAGACTCCCTTGTTGATCCGTCCCGTCTCCTGGCCGTCGATGCGGAAGATGTAGCCCGACGGGTTCCACTCCACGGAGAACACGTGGTAGCGCTTGTACCAGTTGTCGTTCTCGTTCTCGAGGTACTGCTCGTGCTTCTTGATCCAGCCACCACCAGCGGAGCCGCCGAGCGGGATCTTCTTGCCCTGGTAGCTCGGGGCGTAGACGAAGCTGGTCAGGCCGCCGTTGGGGACGTCCTTGCCGAACCACTCGATGATGTCGATCTC
>DATMCA010000996.1:0-4249 GCA_035559015.1 Umezawaea sp.
CTCGTCTTCACCGGTCGACTCTTCTCGACCGGCATCCCGGACTGCTCACCGGGGAGATATCTGGCCACCAGCGGGGAGATCGCCGGCCACCTATGGGGCGGTAAATGGCCGCCTACGGGGATTCTTCACTGGCCGCGGTCAAAGTTCGAGCTTGGGCCGGGCGCGGTCGTTGAAAGCGCCACTGACCCTGAGACGGGCAGTCACGCGCTGCGGCTGAGGCTTGATCCCGGTGTCGTTGTCTTCACCGCGTCGCGTGGGCCGGATGGGCCTCGGGAGTTGGCGGCGTTCCTATCGCGGTTGTCGTCTGAGGCGGGCTTGCTTGCTGCGGTGCTGGATCCGACCGCTCCTCGTCAGGGGCTGTTGGCGCACTGGTTCAGCGAGTCAGGTGCGGGTGGCTTCGGCACGGCTCCGGAGGTGACGCGGTGACCAGGCGGGTTGTGTCGCGGCCCGAGTACAACCAACTGCTTGGCGCTCACCTGCGTGGGCTGCGGAAGGAACGTGGCGTGAAGTCCATCCACGTGGCCTCGGTGTTCGGCGTCTCGGCGGCCATGTTGAGCAAGGTCGAGGCTGGTACGCGTGCGCCGTCGACGTCGAGTCTGGCGGTGTACTGCGACGCGCTTGAGGTCGACATGCTGCGGCTGCTCGGTGACGTGGCGGACCGGTACAGGCAGGAATCCGACCCGTTCGGCCTGCTTGGTCACGGCGGGGTGCCTGCACAACTGAGGGCGTTGGATGGCCTGGCGCTGTTCGTGGATCTGCCTGCGCGGTTCTTGCCGTCTGAGCTGCACCAGGTCGAGGAGTTCGACTACTGAAGCCGGTCCGGAGCGGGTGCGACTTCTCAGGGCCCTGCCCGCCCCGGACCTCCCACAACCACACGAGGTGAGGTGGTGCCAGTGAGATTACGTGCCTGCGTGGCTCGCTGGAAATGGAGGAATGGACGCTTGGCGGTGGACCCGGATACCGGGCGGGTTCGCGTGACGTGGTTGCGCTGCTCGTGGTGCTCGGACGGCGGCTGGATGCGGATCGACATACCGCGCCCGCTGTGTCCGTACTGCAAGGCCTTCGAGGCGGAGCAGCGCGCCTGACCTGAGCGTGATCGACAACTGAATACAACTCGTTGACGTCGTCGCGGGGGAACAGTCCAAGTCTTGGCGGGCCTGACTGTTCCCCGGCGACTTCGTCGACTCGAACAACCGTGCATTCGTTGGGACACAAGGGAGTTCGCGTCATGTCAAGCGTAGTCAGTGGTGGGGGTGGCACGTCAAGTCCACGGGTGGGCACTTCCGAGTGGAAGCGTGCGGCGTGGGACTCGATGATCGCTGCCAAGCAGGCCGTGAGCACCTACGTGGTGATGCTCGACGGTGGCGAACTGGTGACGGTCGAGCTGTCGGCGGCACAAGCTGAGGGCTTCGAGTGCGTGAGCTGCCGGGCGCAGTGCTCCACGGGTCCGGGCGCGTTTCGGCCTGTTGGACGCATCCCTTCGGTAGGCAGCGTGTTCCGGTGCGTGGCCTGCTCGGACGGTGATGCCGGATGAACGGCCGTTGGGTTGATCCGGCTCCATTCGAGGGCTACCGGCCGCGTGTGCCGTGGTGGACGTTGCTGCCTGGTCGGGTCAAGTGGATCGCGCTGCCGTTCATGCTCGCGTTCCTCGCGGCCTGGGGCGTCGTGCGCCTGGTGCTCGTTGTCGTTCGCTACCCGGTGGTCACATTGGTGCCGCTGTCGGCGCTGTGGTTCTACAGCCGGTTCGGGCTCTCGCCGTTGGTCCTGGCGCTGCTGTCACTGACGTGCGCTCTAATCCTGTGGGCGGGGATTGACCTGCCGTCGTTCCTGCGGCACTGCTGGTTCCGGCTGCTCACCGAATGGCGTCGGGCGACGGTCTATGTCCCGCGCTGGCGGACCACTGTGCGGCTGGCGGATCTGACGAAATCCAGTCGTGGCAAGGAATACCGGCCGCGTCTGCGTCGCGTCCGCTCGGAGGGATGGCGGGACCGGGTCCGCGTGCGGATGATCCCGGCCCAGTCGCCGGACGCGTGGGAGCTGCGCCGTGACGGCCTGGCCCACGCCTTCGGTGCGCAGTCCTGCCGTGTCCGGGTGCTCAAGCCCCGTGTCGTGGAACTGGACTTCGTGCACTCCGACCCGCTCGCGCGGCCGATCGCGGTTCCTGCGCTGGTCGCAGGGGGTCAGTCCGCGGTTGACCTCAAGAAGGTCGTGGTGGGGGCGACGGAGACGGGTCGGCCGTGGGTGCTGCGGTTGCTCGGGAACCAACTGCTCGGGGTCGGCGTGCAGGGAGCGGGGAAGGGCTCGCTGTTGTGGTCGATCGTCTGGGCGTTGGTGCCTGCGGTGAAGGCCGGTGGAGTGCGGCTGATCGGCATCGATCCCAAGGGCGGGATGGAGCTGGGGCAGTGTCCGGACGCGTTCGAACGCCTGGTGTTCGACAACGGGCTTGAGGCGGTCGAGCTGCTGGAGGCCCTCGCCGCTGAGGTCAAGGAACGGGCGGCTCGGTACCGGGGTGTTCGGCGGTTGTGGGCTCGGGGCACCGGTGAGCCGTTCACGCTGGTCGTGATCGATGAGCTTGCGGACCTGGTCGCGTACCAGCCGGACAAGAACCTGCGGGAACGGGCGGTGCGGGCGCTGCAAACCATCACCTCGCAGGGGCGTGCTCCGGGGTACGCGGTCCTCGGCTTGGTCCAGGACCCGCGCAAGGAAGTGGTGGCGTTCCGGCATCTGTTCGGGACTCGGGTCGCGCTGCGGCTGGATGAGCCACAGCAGGTGGACATGGTCCTTGGCGAGGGTGTGCGTCAACGCGGTGCGGCGGCTCACGAGATCAGTGAGAACACCCCTGGGGTGGCGTGGGTGAAGACCGATGGTCGCGGTGCTCCGGAGAGGGCTCGGGCGTTCCACGTCACCGATGCCGATCTGGTCGAGCTGTCGCTGTTCTTCTCGACTCCTGACGCGACCGTGCACGCGTTCCCGTCCCGTCCCGATGGTGGCAACACAAGCGGAGGTGTAGCAGCGTGAATGACTCCATTGTGGACACACAAACCGTTGGTATCACTGTTGTTCCGGCCGTGCCGTTGGACGTGGCAGGGATGACGTCGGCGGAACGGGCACGGCTGCCGCTGTCGCTGGACGTGGTCAAGGCCGCCGCTGAGGCGCACGGGGTGTGCACCCGGCCGGTGATGCGTGAGGTGGTCGACCTCGACACCTACGCGGTGCGCATCGTCGCGGTCCGGTGCAACTCCACTCAGGCGACCAAGTGTCCCGCGTGTGCCGACCGGAACCGCAAGTCGCGGATGGCGCAGTGCCGTGAGGGCTGGCACCTCGACGCCGAACCGGTCGCCGAACGGGAGACGCCCAACGAGGCGCAAATCGCGGTGGCGACCGTGCGGGCGGACCTGACGACCGAGTACCGCCAGGCGCAAGCTGAGGGTGACCCGGTGCTACTGGAGGACCTGCGCGAGGGCATTCGGGATGCAGACGCTGATCTGCGTACCGAGGGTGTGCGGGGCAACCTGCCCGCTGTCGAGCGTCCGGCGAAGACCACGTCGAATCGGTCGACCAAGCGTCGTCAGGACTCGCCGAACCTGCCTCGGCGAAAGGTGGACAAGCGCACGGTGGGGCGGGAGTTCGCAGGCAAATACCGGCCCTCGACGTTCATCACGCTGACCCTGGACACCTACGGCAAGGTGCGTGCCGACTCCACGCCCGTCAACCCGGACACCTATGACTACCGGCGGGCTGCTCGGGACGCGGTGCACTTCGCGTCGCTGGTGGATCGGTGGTGGCAAAATCTCCGGCGGGTCGTCGGCTTCGATGCGCAGTATTTCGGGACGGTGGAACCGCAGAAGCGGATCACCCCTCACGCGCACTTCGCCGTGCGTGGGTCGATCCCGCACAAGGTGGTCCAGGCCGTCACGGCGGCGACCTATCTCCAGGTGTGGTGGCCGGCCCACGACGAGATCAAGTACAGCGGTGGGCGACTGCCGGTGTGGGACTCGCGGATCTCGCAGTTCGTTGACCCGGACACCAACGCAGCCCTGACGACGTGGGACGACGCGGTCTCGGCTGTGGTGGAACCGGCGCACGTGGTCGAGTTCGGGCGTCAGGTGCACTCGAAGGGGATTTTGGGCGGTACGGAGGAAGCCGGACGGCACATCGGCTACCTCACCAAGTACCTGACCAAGTCCATCGCCGAAGTGGTCGACACGGAGGCTTCACCCCGCCAGGCGGACCACGCTGACCGCCTGGC
>DATMCA010000997.1:0-7580 GCA_035559015.1 Umezawaea sp.
CGAAATGCTCGGGCTGGTTACCAGCACCTCGATGAGGACCACCCCGACCTGGACCTGGTGGACCGAGGAGGACGACCAGGTTCTGGTCATGCGGATGCCGCACCCGGTGGGCACGGTCGTCGGCCAGCGCACCGTCCGGGAATACGGCCACACCGTGCGGGTGGAACTGAAGGTCCGGCACAGCGACTCCCCCGTGCGTCCCGCCGCCCGCGGCGCGATGATCATGTCCACCTTGCGCACCACGCTGCACCGCCCGGTCGGCGGACGGGAACTCGTGGTGTTCGCGAACGGCATTCCGCGGCCCGCCGTGCGGATGCTCGACGGATCGCACCAGGTCATCTCGGCCGAGGCGCACGAATATCCCGATGGTCCGCACCGCGCGTCCGATCCGGTGCGCGCGGGAATTCCCGAAGACGGCCGCATCCCGCGCTACTACCGCGCGAAGACCCGGCTGCTCGACCTCCTGCAGGAGCTGGGCCAAGGCGCCCCCCTACCCCCGGAGCGAGAACTGTCAGCTCAGTTCGGCATCGCGCGCATGACGTTGCGCCAGGCCATCGGCGAGCTAGTCGTCGAGGGCAAGGTCCGGCGCAGGCAGGGCAGCGGCACGTACGTCGCGCCGCCCAAACTGGTCCAGTCCCTCGGCATCGCACGGGGCGAGTCCGGCGTCGAGGAGGCGGCGGAACTCCGCAGGCTCGTGACGGCGGAGCACCTCGCGGCGGACGCCGACCTGGCCCGCGACCTGGACATCGACCCCGGCGACCCGGTGGTGCACATCGAGCGGCTGATGATCGTCGACGAGGAGCCGATGCTCCTGGAGTCGAGCTACCTGTCGGCCAAGCGGTTCCCGGACCTCATCGAGGCGTTCGACCCGGAGAAGTCGCTTCTCGACTGCCTCCGCGACCGCTACTTCACCGTGCCCACCAGAACCGACGAACAGGTGGAGACGGTCCTGGCCTCCCCGCGCGAGGCCAGGCTGCTGGCGACGACGCCCGCCGCCCCGATGCTGCTGCTGCACCGGCTCAGCCACGACGCCGAGGGCACCCCGGTGGAACGGGTCCGCGCGCTGTACCGGGGCGACCGGTTCACGTTCTCGGTCCACTCGGAGACGGTCGGGTAGCGCTGCCGACCGCAGTCACAAACTAGTCACCAGTTGGGCACCGCGGATGTCCTACCGTCGTGGAACCGCGACCTGCTTCCAGGCGCGTCCGCGGGCCCGTACCGAGTGATCAGCAGGAGGTGAGGAGTCCGGTGGTGTTCCGATCCGCGCGAGCCGAGGCCGTCGCAGGCGAGTTGCTGGTGCGCAAGCTGTACGAGGAGCACGGCCGCGCGATCCTGGCGTACGCGACCAGGTTGACCGGGGACCGCCACCGCGCCGAGGGCGTGGTCGAGGAAACCCTCGTCCGGGCGTGGCGGTACTCCGACGCGATCGTGCTCGGCGGCGACTGGGTGCGCGGCTGGCTGCTCTCCACGGTGGAGAACGTCGTGCTGGAGAGGTCCGCCGAGCGCTCCGCGCCACCGTGGCGGGCCAGGGCGGAACCCGTCCGCTTACCGGCCGTGCTCCGGACGGCCATCCGCAAGGTGAAGGTCAGCCGGATGAACGCCGTGCGCACGTCCGAGGCCCCGCTCTCGCCGGTGTCCTGAGCGGTCAGCTCGACGTCTCGCTGAACGTCCGGTGTGGACTCCCCGCGCCGTCGACCCACTCCGCGCCGCTCAGCTCGTCGAGACCGGCCAAGGCGCCCGCGATGGCCATCTCCAGGAACGCCCGGCTGGACGGGGGCACGAGGTCGAGCACCGCGGCGCCCTCCTCGACCAGCTTCCTGGCCTGCCGCACGACCACGTCGACCGGTTCGTCCGGCAGGTAGCGGCGGCCGGTGCGCAGGTCGTGGCCGTGGTCGCGGCTGACGTCGAGCAGCCGGAACACCTCACCCAGCAACGACATCTCGTGCTCGGCGGGTCGCGTCGGCTCCAGCAGCGGCAACGTCAGCCGGGCCGGGGCGCCGCCCGCGCCCCGCAGGAAGCAGCGCAGGTCCTCGAAGGTCTCACGGCGGCGGGGTGCTTCCCGGTCGCGGCGGATCGTCTCCAGGAAGTCCTCCAGCACCGCCACGTCCAGACCGCGGGTGCGCACGGTGTGCGCGAACGCCTGCCGCAGCGGGTGTTCGACGTGCCCGGTTTGCACCTCCACGACCGTTTCGGCCGCCCAGTCGGTGAAGTACTCGTCCGCGATGTCCTCGGTGGCGGCGAAGTACGCGTGCAGCGCGTGGAAGTGCCGGTGCTTCGCCGAGGGCAGGTACGTCCTCACCAGGTGGTGGGTGTCCGGGTCCGCCGCGGCGTGCACGCGGTCGCACAGCTCGAAGGACGCCCGCAGCGCGGGATCCGGAATGCCTTCCAGGTCCAGCGAGTTCACCATCAGCACACCCCGTTCTCCGCAGTGGGGACTGATCATTCAGCCAGGACGGGGTCCAAAACGAAACCGCGCCCTGTTTCGGTCGAAAAGACGAAGGGATAGCCCGAATCGGTGAGCGATGGTCACCGGTCGTCGCGGAAGTGCGCGACGACCGGTGACCGGGACGGCCTACTCGCCGTCGTCCCCGAACTCGAAGGACTCGCCGACCTCTTCGAACACCTCGCCCAGCACCATGCCGCCGACGACGCCCGCGGCGACACCGCCGACCACCGCGCCCATGCCGGGACCGCGCCCGTGGTGGCCGTGGTCGTCGTAGCCGTCGTAGCCGTGCTGGGCGTGCCCGCCGAACCCGTGCCGGCCACCGCGCTCCACGACCTGCGTGAGCCACTGGCCGACGACGGACGTCCAGTCCGTCGCCTCGGCTTCGCGGTGCGGCAGGGCGAAGTGGCCGAACGAGTCACCGCCCGAGCTGAACATGCCGCCGCGCTTGTCGGCCTCCAGCACGACGTACAGCTCGTGCGGGTTCGCGACGAACGTCAGCTCGACCTGGTTGAGCCTGCCCGCGAACTGCTGCGGTGGGAAGAACTCGATCTCCTGGTAGAAGCCGAGGTCCTGCGGCACGCCGTGCAGGCGGCCCGCTTCGACGTCGGCCTTGCGGAACTGGAAGCCCAGTGCCCCGAACGCGTCCAGCACCCGGTCCTGGGACGGCAGCGGGTGCACGGAGATCGGGTCGAGGTCGCCTTTGTCCGGGGCGCCCGCGATCACGAGTTCGGTGCGCACGCCGACCGTCATGCCGTGCAGGTGGGTCGACCCGACCGCGGTGAGGGGTGTCTCCCACGGGATCTGGAGCTGGAACGGGATCGACAGGAGCTGGCCCGCCACGACCTTGACGGCCTGCGCCACCACTACGCGGTGGAACTCCGCCGTGCCGCTGACCTCGTGGTCCCCGTGCTCCATCTCGACGCGGGTCACCAGGGACAGGACGACCTGGCCGATCTCCACGTCGTTGCTGCCGCCCTGGATGCGCACCTGGCCGGTGACGACACCGCCGGGCGTGGCGTGCGGTGAGTCGAGCACGGTGTCGACGGACGGTCCGCCGACACCGAACGCGCTCAGCATCCGCTTGAACATCAGGTTTTCCTCCGGGGATGGGGAGTGCCGGCGCCAAGCGGCGCCGGTCAACTTCGGGGATCGGTCTCGTCCTCGAACTCGCCGATCAGTTCTTCGAGCAGGTCTTCCAGCGCGGCGATGCCGACGACGTCGTCGTTCGGCGCCACGACGAGGGCCAGCTGGGCGCGGTGGTCCCGCATCGCCGTGACCGCGCGGGCCACCGGGAGGTCGGCGCTCAGCCGCAGCGGTGTGGTCATCAGGTCGCGGCTCGGCGGATTCCGGCCCGCGGCCGTGGCGCGGACGACCTCGCGGATGTGCACCAGTCCGACGAACCGGCCCTGCGCGTCGGTGACCGGGAAGCGGGATCGGCCGCAGCGGCGGCTCAGGTCCTCGACCTCGTCGGCCGTCGTGCTGTCGGTGACCTTGAGGACCTCGTCGACGTGGACCATGACCCGTGCCAGGGTGGTCTGCTGGAGCTGGAGCATCCGGGTCAGGAGTCGTTGCTGGCCCTCGGGGATCAGACCGTGCTCACCGGACTGGCGGACCAGCATCCGCAGGTCCTCCGGTCGGTGCGCCTGGGCCAGTTCGTCCTGCGGTTCCACCTTCACCAGGCGCAGCAACCAGTTCGTCAGGGCGTTGAGGGTGGTGAGGATCCAGCGCACCGAACGGGCGAAGGCGCGGAACGGGAGGGCCAGGAGCAGGGCCGAGCGTTCCGGGTGGCTGATGGCCCAGGACTTCGGCGCCATCTCGCCCACGACCATGTGCAGGAACACCACCAGCACCAGGCTGATCAGGAACGCGACGGCGTGCGAGACGGCCGTGGGGATGCCCACCGCGATCAGCGGCGGGTCGAGCAGTTCGGCCACCGCCGGTTCCGCCAGCGCGCCCAGTCCCAAGGTGCACAGGGTGATCCCGAGTTGCGCGCCGGCGAGCATGATCGACAGCTCGCGGATGCCCGCCACCGCCGCGCGGGCCGCTCGCCCGCCCTCGGCCGCCGACTGTTCCAGGCGGTGCCGCTTGGCGGAGATCAGCGCGAACTCGCCCGCGACGAAGAAGGCGTTGCCCGCCAGGAGGAGCAGGGAGAAGAGGAGGCTCATGCCGGCTCCTCCACGCGCAGCAGGACGGTGCGGGGGACGTGGCGTTCCACGGCGGCCACGCGGAGGGTGACGTGCCTCGGCGGGAGGTCTTCGAGCGAGGGCGTGTCGATGGTCAGTTCCACCTCGTCGCCCACGCGGGCCGTGCGGCCCAGGTGGCGGAGGACGAGGCCCGAGATCGTGTCGTAGCCCTCGTGCCGCGGCAGCGGGACGCCGGTGAGGTCGGAGATCTCGTCGATGCGGAGTCGGCCGGGGAGGGCCCAGGTGCCGTCCGGACGGCGGTCCGGGGTTTCCCCGATCAGGTCGTCCTCGTCGTGGATCTCGCCTACCAGTTCCTCGGCGAGGTCCTCCAGGGAGATCACGCCCGCGAAGCCGCCGAACTCGTCCACCACGCAGGCCAGTTGGCGGTGTTCGGTTCTCAGTCGTTCGAGGACCTGGGGCAGGGGGAGGGTTTCGGGGACCAGGACGGTGGGGGTGACGATCTTGCGGATCTCGGTGGTGCCGCGTTCGGTCGACGCCAGCGTGAGGAGTTCGGCCAGGCCCACCACGCCGATGACGTCGTCCAGGTCGTCGCCGATCACCGGGAACCTCGAGTGCCCCGTGTCGAGCAGGTCGACGATCCTGGATGCCGGGTCATCGGCTTTCACGGTGTGGACTCGAACCCTGGGGGTCATGGCCTGTTCGGCCACCAGGGTCCGGAAGTCGAGGCCGCGGTCCAGGAGTTGGGAGAGTTCCGGGTCCAGGTGTCCCTGTTGGCCCGCCTCGCCGATGATGTGGACGAGTTCGTCGCCGGTGGCGCCCTGCGGGAGTTCTTCCACGGGTTCGATGCCGACCGTGCGCAGGAGGCGGTTCGCGGAGGCGTCGAAGAACTTGATGACCGGGCCTGCGACCTTGAGGTACACGAGGGTGGAGCCGCTCAAGGCCCTGGCGAGTTCCTCGGGTTTGGCGATGGCCAGGTTCTTGGGGAGGAGTTCGCCGAGGACCATCTGGACGACCGTCGCGAAGACCAGCGCCGTGGCGACCGAGAGGGACAGGCGGGTGGCCTCGGACCAGCCGGTGAAGCCGAGGAGGTCGGTGAGGCCGGTGCCGAGCAGGGGTTCGGCCACGAAGCCGACCAGGAGGGCTGTGACGGTGATGCCCAGTTGGGCGCCGGAGAGCATGAAGGAGAGGCGTTGGGTGACTCGATAGGCGCGGTCGGCGGGTTTGTCGCCCTGTTCGGCCAGGGATTGGAGGCGGCCGCGGTCGACTGCCATGTAGGTGAACTCCTGGGCGACGAAGTAGCCCGTGGCGGCTGTGAGCACCACGATGGCCAGTAGGCCCAGGAAGATCATGCAGTCGACACTAGCACGTGGCGCTGTATGGTTGTGGATGCTGTTTGGGAAGTACCTGTGTGAGTGATGGGAGCGGGCAGGCCGGGGAGGCTGCGGGTTCCGGAAGTGGTGTGGGTGGGGTTCCGGCGGTGGTGTGGCCGATTTGACTTGGGGCCCCTAGATTCGACCCTTAGTCGGGCCAAAACGGCAGGTGTGAAGCTTGCCGCCCGACTAATTTTAAGGGTCGAATCCCCCAAGTAAAATCGGCCACGGTTTTAGGGCCCGGTCAAGGGTGCGGTTTGTTGGTGGGGGGCTTTACTGCTTGTGTGCGGTCAGCGCGTAGGAGTGCAGGGGTTGGTTGCCGGTGGGTTTTGCCAGGAGGTGTAGGACGTCCATCTGACTGTCCACAAAGTCCTGGGCGATCTGTGGTAGGCCTGTTCGTGGTGAGGTGGCCAGGTGTTTGGCGGCTGTGATTTCCCAGTCCGCGTCCTGTAGTGCTGTGCCGTGCAGGGAGCGTTCGGTGGACACGGACCACCCTGTGCGGTCCAGTGCTCGGTTCAGTGCTTGGCGGGAGAAGGGGGTTCTGATGTTGCCGTTGCCTCGTGTTCCTGCGGTTTCGATTTCGCCCTGCATGAGTACTGCCAGGAGGTGGGGCAGTTGTTCTGCTGAGCGTGGGGTCAGGTCCCATTCGGCGAAGCACAGTTGTGCTGCCCAGGGTTGGACTGCGGTCAGTACCTGTTCGACCTGGTTCATGGACTCGAAGTACCAGGTGCAGTGCGAGAGGACCACGTGGTCGAATTCTTGGTCGGTGAAGGTGACTGAGCGGTCTAGCACGTTCGTTTCGAAGCGCATCTCGATGCGGTTGCCGAGTGGGCTGTTCATCAGGTGGGTTGCCGAGTCGCCGACTGTGATGGGTGTGCCGTAGTCGGGGTGGGCGATGTCCACGCCCAGTACGCGGCCGGTGGGGCCGACTGCTTCCGCCAATACCGCCGTCATGTCGCCTTGGCCGCAGCCGACTTCCAGTACCGAGGCGCCGGGTTCGATCTGCCAGCCGTCCACCAGGTCCATGCGGAACCTCGTCTGGGTCGACTGGATGTCGGGGTTGCCGGTGGTTGGTGCCATGCACGCCACGATCGTTTCTAGCCTGTCCACGCATTGCTCCGTTCGGACGCTGGTACGGCGATCGTAGGAGCGGTGCGCAAACCGTTTAGACAGCGAAGGCCGCCACGGGGAACGTGGCGGCCTTCGGGTTCTGCGACTGTCACATGTGGACGGCCGGGGCCGCGCTCTCCATGTTCGGGGCGCCTGAGCGGAGGAGCAGGCCGGAGATGACCGATCCGACCAGGAACACGCCCGCGGCCCAGGTGAAGGCCGTGCTGTAGCTGTGGATGGCCGCGTCCGCGAGTAGTTGCGGGGTGGGCTGCTTGCCGTCCAGGAACGACACCGCCGCATCGGCGGCGAGGGTGCTGAGGAGGGCGGTGCCGATGGAGCCGCCGATCTGCTGCATGGTGTTCACTGTCGCCGAGGCGACGCCCGCGTCGTGGGCCTCGACGCCGAGGGTGGCGACGCTCATCGCGGGAGCCATCGAGAGGCCGATGCCGACGCCCAGGATCATCAGCGGGAGCAGGACGCCGTTGCTGTAGGTGCTGGTGAGGGTGATCT
>DATMCA010000998.1:0-3894 GCA_035559015.1 Umezawaea sp.
CCCGGCGACCGCGCCGGTCGTGGTGATGCGCGTGCTCCAGATCCCCATCAGCAGCAACGGGCACAGCGACGACGCGGCCACGGCGAACGCGAGCCCGACCATGTCCGCGACCGGGATCCCGCCCACCAGCACCGTCATCGCCAACGGCACCAGCGCGGCCAGCCCGGCGGAGATCCGGAACCCCCGCACCCCGCGCATCTTCAGCACGTCCTGGCTCAGCACGCCCGCGAGCGACACCATCAGCCCGGACGACGTGGACAGGAACGCGGCGAACGCGCCACCGGCGACCAGGGCGCCCAGCAGCTGTCCGCCGAGCCCCTCGATCATCCGGCTGGGCAGCACCAGCACGACCGCGTCGGTGTCGCCGGTCAGCAGCAGCTCGGGCGTGTACAGCCTGCCGAGCACGCCGTACAGCGGCGGCATCAGGTAGAAGATCCCCAGCAGCCCCAGCACGATCAGCGTCGTGCGGCGCGCGGCCCGACCGTTCGGGTTGGTGTAGAAGCGGACGATCACGTGCGGCAGCCCCATGGTGCCGAGGAACGTCGCGAGGATCAGCGAGTACACCGCGTAGAGCGGGAACTCGCCGCCCTCGACCATCGGCAGCGCCCAGTTCGCGTTCGTGGTGTGCGGCAACGACTCCAGGTGCGGCACGGTCGCGCCCGCCGGGAACACGAACGAGCTGCCCGCGGTGATCGTGTGCTCGCCCGACGTCAGCACCAGGCCGTCGCCCTCGACCCGCAGCCCGTCGACCAGGCCACGGCCGGAGAACGCCACGTCGCTGTCGGCGTGCACCACCGTCGCGGTGTCGAAGTCCACCGTCGTCGCCTGGCGGAACACCGGGTACTCGGGGCCGTTGATCCGCTGACCGCCGTGCGCCTGCCACGCCAGCAGCAGGAACACCACCGGCACGGCGATGGCCGTGAGCTTCAGCCAGTACTGGAACGCCTGCACGAACGTGACGCTGCGCATCCCGCCCGACACCACGTTCACCGTCACCACGACCGCGACGATCAGCCCGCCGAGCCAGTCCGGCGCGCCCGTGACGGTGTGCAGCGTCAGGCCCGCGCCCTTGAACTGCGGCAGCAGGTACAGCCACGCGATGGCGATCGCCAGCCCGCTGGCCACCCGGCGCACCGCCGACGAGGAGAACCGCGCCTCGGCGAAGTCCGGCAGCGTGTACGCGCCCGACCGCCGCAGCGGGGCCGCGACCAGCGTCAGCAGCACGAGGTAGCCCGCGGTGTAGCCGACCGGGAACCACAGCATGTCCGGGCCGTGCGCGAAGATCAGGCCCGCGATGCCCACGAACGACGCCGCCGACAGGTACTCGCCGCCGATCGCGGACGCGTTCCACCACGGCGACACCGTGCGCGAGGCGACGTAGAAGTCCGACGTGGTGCGCGAGATCCGCAGCCCGTACGCGCCGACCAGCATCGTGCCCAGCGCGACCGCCAGCACGGCGACGACACCGTAGGTGTTGTTCACGACCGTTCGACCAGCTCGGCGAACTCGCGTTCGCTCCGCTCGGCCTGCCGCACGTAGAACCAGCCCGCCAGCACGAACACCGGGAACACCACGACCCCGAGCAGCACCCACGGCAGGCCGATGCCGAACACCTGGAGCCGCGACACCGACGGCGCGAACGTGAACACCAGCGGCAACGTCGCCAACCCGCCCGCCACCAGCCCGACGACCAGCAGCCCCAGCGTGCGCTGGGTGCGGATCAGCGACCGCATGTACAGCGCGCCCAGCTGGCTCTGCTCGGTGATCTCCCGCGACGCCGGGTACGGCCGTCGAGGACGGGGAGCGCCGGTCCGGGGACTCGTCACCACCACGCGCTGCGTCGGCGGCTGCTCGGGCCTCACGTCGCCTGCCGGTTCCGCGGGCTCTCGTCGACGGCCTGGTTCTGCACGACCGGGCGGGCGCGCCGCACCAGGAGCTGCCTCAGGTGCCGGGCGTGGCGGCGGCTGACCGGGAGCACCGCGCCGCCGATGTTGACGCTCAGGTGCCCCTCCTCCAGCCGCAGCTCGTCGACGTGGCTCAGCGACACCAGGTGGCTGCGGTGGATCCGGACGAACCCGGCGGACCGCCAGCGCTCCTCCAGCCCGTTCAGCGCCGCCCGGACCAGACCACTGCCCGTCGCCGTGTGCAGGCGCGCGTAGTCGCCGTGCGCCTCGACGTACCGGATGTCGGCGAGCCGGATGAACCGGGTGATCCCGCCCAGCTCGACCGGGATCACCTCCTCGCCCACCTCGGGCTGCGGTGGCGGCGCGGGCTGCGGCGGCGGTTCGGCGACCGACTTCGCGTCCAGCACCTCGTGCACGATCCGGTGCACCGACTCCGCCAGCCGCTCCGCGCGCACCGGCTTGAGCAGGTAGTCCAGCGCCTTCAGCTCGAACGCCTCGACGGCGGGCTCCTGGTGCGCGGTGACGAACACGATGGGCGGCGGCTGCGCGAACCGCGACAGCACCCGTGCCAGGTCCAGCCCGTCCAGGCCGGGCATCCGGATGTCCAGGAACACCGCGTCCACGGGCTGGCCGGCGTCCATCGCGCGGTGCAGCCCGCGCAGCGCCGTCGTCGCGTCGGTGACGCCCTCGACGTGCGCGATCCGAGGGTCGGAGCGCAGGAGGTACACCAGGTCTTCGAGCGCGGGCGGCTCGTCGTCGACCGCGAGCACGCGCAACGTCCGTTCGAGAGCGCCTCGGCGCTCGGGCCCCTCGCAGAGGGGACAGGGCAGGCCTGCGGTCATGTCCGGTCGAGTCCAATGCTGTGATCGGCCGATCTCCACGGCGACGGGGGATTAGACCATCAGTTGGACATCGTCGCCCGTCGAGGGGTCGGGAGCAAGGGCGGTTCCCTGCCTCTCCCACGTACGACAGCGCGGAACGGTTCCGGTGTTCCCTCAGCCCGCGATTCGACGCGACCTGTGGTCCGCGACCCTGGGGTGGGCGGCCAGCGCGTCCCCGAGCGTGATCTCCAGTTCGA
Organism: Umezawaea sp.; assembly: GCA_035559015.1. GTDB lineage: Bacteria > Actinomycetota > Actinomycetes > Mycobacteriales > Pseudonocardiaceae > Umezawaea. The sequence continues at coordinate 2,983 of DATMCA010000998.1, forward strand.
CGAACGACTCCTCGGCGCGGCGGGCGGCGACGATCACCGACGACGCGGCCGCCGGACCCACGAGGCGGCGAGTGGGGTCCTGGAGGGATTCGAGCACCTCGGACCACCTGTTCGACAACTTCGTCAAACTTTCAAGCGCTGCGACGAGTTCGCCCGTTGTCGTGGGTGGTTTTGCGGCAATCCGGGCGAGGTGGTCACCCAGCGCCCCCAGATCGGCGTTCATCGTCACCCCTAATGCGCGTGTCGTGTACCCGAGGATATTGCTCCAGCGCGGCGAAATGGTCAACCAAGTCTCAATTGGTCCACGTTTGTACAGGTCAACCGTAGAAGGAATGGTTCGTGCAAGCCCTTTCCGCAACCATTCCTACGGTTCAGTGAGCTGTGTCACCAGCAATCTGACAACCATTTCACGGGCGCAGACCTCGAATAATCCGAAGCCGGCCTCGACGGCCATGTCCAAGGCGATCCGGCAGTGGTCTAGTGCCTGTGCGTATTCGTACGAGCACAGAAGTACCTCCGCCGAACCGAGATGCGCTCGAACGGCCCCGTAGCGGTACTCACTCGCCGTCGCCAGCTCCGAGGCCCGCCGGAACGCGCCCACGGCGCGGGCGTGGTCGCCCGAGTATCGCAGCACCAGTCCGCACGCGTTGTGGACCTCGGCTTCGACGCGGCCGGTGCAGCCCAGTTCCCGCACCACCGCCATCGCCCGGTCCGCCACCACCGCGGCCTCCGCGTGATCACCCGATCGGCTCAGCGCCCTCGCCAGGTGCGCCAGCGCCTCGGTCACGTGGTGCCGCGACCCCGCCCGGTCCCACAGCCCGACCGCACGTCGCAGCAGCTCAACGGCCGGTCCGTGCTCGCCGCGCGCCGCGAGGCACCGCCCCAGCAGGCAGGTCGCGGACGCTTCGAGGG
>DATMCA010000999.1:0-8606 GCA_035559015.1 Umezawaea sp.
ATACCCCACAGGCGCCGACTCGGGCAAAACCCAAGACCTCCCCCGATCAAACGACAACGCCGCCCCGACAACCGGCTCAGCAGGCCGCGCGTAATCCCCACCAACGACAATCCCCTGCCAAGGCGTCCGAAACGCCACAGCGAACACCCCAGCCGACGGAAGGCTCAACAACGGCGTGGCAACAGCCGTCCAATGCCTCCCCCCATCCCCGGAACGCAACACCCGAGCAGAAGCCCCACCCCCGGTCGCGAACCAGGCATCCAACGGCCCGGACGTGGCAACGCACTGCCCACTGGCGGCGAACCCGGCCTCCCCCTCCAACGCGGGCGGGAAGTTCCCCTCGGGCACCAACGCCCACGACCGCCCACCGTCGAACGTCGACAGCACCCGGAACTTCCCGTCGACCGGGTCCCCCATCGCCAACCCCCGGAACCGGTCGAAGAACGCCACGCAGTCGTAGAACGCCTTCTCCTCCGCGTTCCGGAACGCGAGGACCCAGGACCGCCCACCATCGGAAGTCCGGTAGATCCGCGACGAATCCCCCGGCCCGATCGACAGCACCACCGCGTTCACCGCGTCGAACGCCTCGACGTCCCGGAACTCCAACCCGCCGGTGTCGGGCGGCCCGACGGAAGCCCAGGAAGCCCCGCCGTCGACGGTCCGCAGCACGGTCCCCTTGGACCCGCTGACCCAGACCACCCGCGAGTCGACGACGGACAACCCCCGGAACTGGGCATCACTCCCGGTCGCCTTGACGACCCACGCGAGCCCACCGGACGCCGAAGACACCCCCGGCACCAGCAACGACAACAAGACCGCGACGACAACGCCCAGCACCCGCATGTCCGCCCCTCTCGGTTGCGGTCATGCTGCCCCACCACGCACCAGAGGGGACCCCTACCGAAGTAGGGATCCCCTCTGGCCGAGCGCGATCAGGGCAAGTCGATCAGAGCGAGGCGATCAACCGTTCGACCCGTTCGTCCACGGCCCGGAACGGGTCCTTGCACAGGACGGTCCGCTGGGCCTGGTCGTTCAGCTTCAGGTGGACCCAGTCCACCGTGAAGTCCCGCCCGGCGGCCTGGGCCGCCGCGATGAAGTCGCCGCGCAGCTTCGCCCGCGTGGTCTGCGGCGGGGTGTCCTTGGCGGCTTCGATCTCGCCGTCGTCGGTCACCCGTTCGACCTGGCCCTTCCGCTGCAACAGGTCGAAGATGCCCCGGCCGCGACGGATGTCGTGGTAGGCGAGGTCGATCTGCGCGATGCGCGGGTTGGACAGGTCCATGTCGTGCTTGAGCTGGTAGCGCTGCATCAGCCGGTGCTTGATGGCCCAGTCGATCTCGCGATCGATCTTGGACAGGTCCTCGGCCTCGATCGCGTCGAGCGTCCGGCCCCACAGTTCGAGCACGCGCTCGGCCATCGGGTCGGGCGAGCGCTTGGCGACGTGTTCGACGGCCCGCTCGTAGTACTCGCGCTGGATGTCCAGCGCCGAAGCCTCCTTGCCGCCCGCGAGCCGGACGGTGCGACGACCGGTGAGGTCGTGGCTGATCTCGCGGATGGCCCTTATCGGGTTGTCCAGGGAGAAGTCCCGGAACTGCACCCCCTGCTCGATCATCTCGAGCACGAGGTTCGCGCTGCCCACCTTGAGCAGCGTCGTCACCTCGGACATGTTGGAGTCGCCGACGATCACGTGGAGCCTGCGGTAGCGCTCGGCGTCGGCGTGCGGCTCGTCGCGGGTGTTGATGATCGGGCGGGACCTGGTCGTGGCGCTGGAGACGCCCTCCCAGATGTGCTCGGCGCGCTGAGAGAGGCAGAACACCGCGCCGCGAGGGGTCTGGAGGACCTTCCCCGCTCCGCAGATGAGCTGGCGGGTCACCAGGAACGGCAGCAGGACGTCCGCGATGCGGGAGAACTCCCCCGCGCGGGCGACCAGGTAGTTCTCGTGGCAGCCGTAGGAGTTGCCCGCGGAGTCGGTGTTGTTCTTGAACAGGAAGATGTCCCCGCCGATGCCCTCGTCGGCGAGCCTGCGTTCGGCGTCGACGAGCAGGTCTTCGAGGATCCGCTCCCCCGCCTTGTCGTGGGTGACGAGCTGGGCCAGGTCGTCGCACTCGGCCGTCGCGTACTCCGGGTGGGAGCCCACGTCGAGGTACAGCCGGGAGCCGTTGCGCAGGAACACGTTCGAGGAACGCCCCCACGACACGACCCGGCGGAACAGATACCGCGCGACCTCATCCGGGGACAACCTGCGCTGCCCGTGGAAGGTGCAGGTCACCCCGAACTCAGTCTCAATGCCGAAGATCCGCCGCTGCATCCCACAACAGTAGGCGCAAAACGCCCCGCCATCAGTGATCCAAACGGGCGGCGTGCCCGATTCGGGCTAACGTCGCGGTGTGTTGAGACGAGTGCGCAAGTCGGGTATGCGGGTCGGGCTGATCGACCAGAAGCTGGTTCGGAAGAGTGCGAACCTGCCTCTGACCTCGGCCGATGCCGGGTTGAAACGGTTGACGAAGACGGCGAACCACGGGTTCCTGTGGTTCGGGATCGCCGCGTTGCTGGCCACGCGGAAAGGAATAACGCGGAAGGCGGCGCTGCGCGGCGTGGTGGCCATCGCGGGCGCCAGCTTCAGCGCGAACGCCATCGGCAAGACCCTGTTCCCCCGCCGCAGGCCCGCCGCCGACCTGGTGCCGATGGCCCGGCGGCTGACCAAGCGCCCCACCTCCTCGTCGTTCCCGTCGGGCCACGCGGCCTCGGCGGCGGCGTTCACGACGGCCATCGCGATGGACTCGCCGAAGGCAGCGGCGGTGATCGCCCCGATCGCCGCCGCCGTGGCGTACTCCCGCGTCCACACCGGCGTGCACTGGCCGTCGGACGTGGCCGCGGGCGCGGCGATCGGCGTCGGCGCGGGCCTGCTGACCAAGCGCTGGTGGCCGCTGGGCCGCGAGGAGCCCGCGTCGGCGTACGAGCACACGACGCTGGACGAGCTGGTCGACGGCGAAGGCCTCGTGGTGATCGTCAACCCCGGTTCGGGGCCCACCACGGCCGACCCGTCCGAGCAGATCCAGCAGGCCTGGCCGAAGGCCACCGTCATCCCGATCGACCAGTTGGACACCGTGATGGAGGACCACCACCCGCTGGCGCTCGGCGTCGCGGGCGGCGACGGGTCGGTGGCCGCGGTCGCCGCGGTCGCGGCCGAGCACAAGCTGCCGCTGGTGCTGGTGCCCGCGGGCACGCTCAACCACTTCGCCCGCGACGTCGGCGTCGAAGGGCTGGCGGACGCGGAGACGGCGGTCCGGGCGGGCGACGGCGTGCGGGTCGACCTGGCGGCCGTGGAGGTCGACGGCGGCGACCGGATCTGGTTCGTGAACACGGCGAGCCTCGGCGGCTACCCGGACATGGTCCGCGTGCGGGAGAAGCTGGAGAAGCGCTGGGGCAAGTGGCCCGCCGCGGGCATCGCGATGTTCAAGGTCCTGCGCACGTCGCAGCCGCTGAACATGGAGCTCAACGGCGAACCGCACCGCGTCTGGATGCTCTTCGTCGGCAACGGCCCGTACCTCCCGAAGGGCTTCGCCCCCACCACCCGGCCGAAGCTGGACTCGGGCCTGATGGACGTGCGGTTCATCCGTGCGGACGCCCGCTACTCGCGGACCAGGTTCTTCATCGGCGCGCTGCTCGGCTCGCTGCACCGCAGCCGCACCTACCGCCACCTGGAGACGCGCACCCTCGACGTCCGCGTGTTCGGCTCGGACGTGGCCATCGCGACCGACGGCGAGGTCGGCCCGACGGGCGACCGCTTCCGCTTCCGCTCGCACCCGGCCGCGCTCGCGATCTACCGGCCGTGAGGGCTTGACCCTCACACGGCGTGAGGTTTTAGCGTCGTCGTCATGACCGGGAACGACGGTGTCGAGCGGCGGTGGAGCGTGGGCGAGCTGGCCCGCGCCACCGGCCTGACCGTGCGCGCGCTGCACCACTACGACGAGATCGGGTTGGTGCCGGCGAGCGAGCGGACCGGGGCGGGCCACCGCCGCTACACCGAGGGGGATCTCCGGCGGCTGTATCGGGTGTGCGCGTTGCGCGGGCTCGGGTTGTCGCTGGTGGAGATCGGGACCGTGCTCGCCCGTCCCGCCGACGACGTGTCGGCGCTGCGGGCCGTGCTGGTGGGCCAGCTGGCGCACCTGGACGAGCAGGCCACCCGCGTCGCGCGGCTGCGCACGCAGATCAACGGGTTGCTGAGCAGGCTGGACACCTCGGGGATGCCAGATCCGGAGCAGTTGACGACGACCCTGGAGATGATCTCGATGTTGGACGAGCACTACACCCGTGACCAGCAGGAGCTGATGGCCGAGCGGCGGGCCGCCCTGGGCCCCGAGGCCATCGAGGCGATGAAGCTGGAGTGGTTCGGCCTCGCCCAGCGGATTCGCCAGCTCCAGGAGGCCGAAGTGGCCGTCGACGACCCGCGCGTGCAGGAGCTGACCAGCCGCTGGGACGAGATCGGCTCGGCATTCCACGGCGGCGACACGGCGATCGTCGCGGCGACCGACGCCGCGTACGAGGGGTCGAAGGGGGCGCTCGACCGGCAACTCGGCTGGCCGGAGGGCTCCGGCCTGGTGGACTACGTGAAGCGGGCGCGCGAGGTGCGGTCGTGACCGACCACACCCGACCGGGTCCGATGACGTCGGCGGGCGCGCACGAGGAGTTGCTGACCCGGCTGCCGCACGACGTCGCCGGACTCGCGGCCGTCGGCCACGGCCTGCTGATCCACGAGCACATCGCGCCGTCCTACGACGTCGAACTGTCGGCCGAGGACCGCGCGCCGGTGCACCTGCGGCGGGTCGAGGACCTGTTGGGCCGGGTCGTCGCACGGGACGGGCGGCCGCTGACCGAGCCCAGGGAGCCGAAGGACCGCGTCGCGGCCAACTGCCGGCACTTCACCGTCCTGCTGGTGACCGCGTTGCGCGTCCTCGACGTGCCCGCGCGGGCGCGGTGCGGGTTCGGCGGCTACTTCGGCACCGGCGGGTTCGAGGACCACTGGGTGGCCGAGTACCGGAACGGCGACCGCTGGGTCCTCGTGGACGGCCAGATCGACGCCGTGCAGCGGGAGATGTTCCCGATCGACTTCGACGTCACCGACGTGCCGCGCGACCGCTTCCTGGTCGCGGGTGAGGCGTGGCGCCGGTGCCGGGCGGGCGAGGCGGACCCCAACCTCTTCGGGCTGTCGCTGGTCGGCGAGACCGGGCTGTGGTGGATCGCCGGGAACCTGATGCGGGACGCGGCGGCCCTGCTGGGCGTCGAGGTGCTGCCGTGGGACGGCTGGGGCGCGATGCCCGGACCGGACGACGAGATCGGCGAGGACGTGGCCGGGCTGTTCGACCGGCTGGCCGAGCTGACCCTCGACCCGGACGCCCGCGCGGAGGAGCTGCGGGAACTGTGCCTGGACGACCGGCTGCGGGTGCCCGCGACGGTGCGCAACCACGTCAGGGGGATCGACGAACCGGTGTGACGGGGAGCCGGGATCCTGGCTCGGCTCCCCACCGGCCGACCGGCGTGCGCCGGCACGACCACGAGGGGTTCGTCCTGGTGGACCAACGACCCCGACGGCTGTTCGGCCGGGACGTGATCGGCCGGAACAGGGAGTACCGGTTCCAGGGCGAATAGCGCCCATAGGGGTTCCGCATTTGCGGTGATCGACAGGTCTTGATCAGTCACTTACGATCGCGTTTTCCGACTTCCGCATAAATTCGGAATCGAGGAGATCGCGAGTGGTGCATGCCGCCGACCCGGACGCCTCCCCCACCACGGGCAGAACCATAATCGCAGGCAGACGGGTCGAGATAGGCAAGCTCACCGAGGTATTGCGCCGATTGACCGATAACCGACCACAGGTCGTGGAGATCCACGGCGAGACCGGAATCGGCAAGACCCGATTACTGGACGAACTCGCCCGAATGGCCGCAGACCACGGAATGGAATTGGTATCAGGCCGGGCGGGCGAATACGAGCGCGATGTCCCGTTCGGCATGGTCGGGGAGGCGCTGGACCGGCTCGCGAGCGTCGGCGTCGACGACGAGACGCGGACGGTGCTGGACGCCCTGTCCCCCGACCTCGCCGCGGGCCTGGCGAGCGGGGCCGAGCGGTACCGGCTGTACCGGGCGGTCCGCCGGATGGCCGCCAGGTTCGCGAAACCGCCGGGCCTGGTCGTGCTGCTGGACGACCTGCACTGGGCCGACGAGGCGTCGCTGGAGCTGGTCGAGCACCTGCTCCAGGACATGCCGTGGGTCCCGCTGCTGGTCGCCGTCGCCTACCGCGGCCACCACGTGCCGCCGGGGCTGCCCGCCGCGCTCGCCCGGACCAGGGCCGACGTGACCCGGCTGGCGCCCGGCCCGTTCGGGGTGGACGACGTGGCGGAACTCCTGCCGGACGCGACCGAGCGCCGCCGACGGCTGCTGCTGGCCGCGAGCGGCGGCAACCCGCTGTACCTGGACGCGCTGGCCCGCGTGGACGACCGGACGGTCGCGGCGCTCGCCGACCCCGACCACGCCGACCCGGACGAGATGCCCCGACGGCTCCAGGCGCTGCTGATGACCGAGCTCCGCTCGCTGGACGCGATGCGGCGGCTCGTGGCGCAGGCCGCGGCCATCGCGGGCGACCCGGCCGAACTGGACCTGGTCACGAGCATCGCGGGTGAGCCGGAGGACGAGGTGTTCCGCGCGCTTGACGACCTGGTGGCGCTCGGCGTCGTGCACACCGCGGGCTCGCGGTTCCGCTTCCGGCACCCGCTGGTGCGGGCCGCCGCCTACCAGTCGGCCGGTCCCGCGTGGCGGATCAACGGCCACCGCCGGGCCGAGGAGTACCTGCGGGCCCGCGGCGGCCCGCTGCCGCTGCGGGCGCACCACCTCAGCCGCGCGGCCCGTCGAGGTGACGACGACGTGATCACCACGCTGGTGGAGGCCGCGTCCGCCGCACTCGACAACGCTCCCGCGCACGCCGTCGAGTGGACCCGGACCGCGCTGCGGCTGCTGCCCGAACGCGCGCCGCGGCGGGCGGAGGTGTTGCTGCTGCTGGCCAGGGCGCTGGGGCTGACCGGCAGGCTGGAGGAGAGCCGCGAGATCCTGCACGAGGTGCTGGAGGTGGCGGGCCCGCTGCGCGCGGTGGCCGTGCGGTTCTGCGCGGTCGTGGACCGGCTGCTCGGCAGGCTGGACGAGGCCCGCGCCCTGCTGGAGGCCGAGGCGGCGGGCGATCCGGCCGAACGGGGCCGGATCGTGGTCGAACTGGCCGCGACCGACCTGCTCCGCGGTGACCTGGCGGGGTGCGCGACGCACGCGCGGACCGCCGTGGCCACGGCTTCCGGCGACCGGGGCCAGCAGGCGGCGGGCACGACCGTGCTCGGCATGGCGGCGTTGCAGGGCGCGGAGATCGCCGAGGCACGGGCGCACCTGGCCGACGCGGTCCGGCTGGTCGACGGCCTGTCCGACACCGAACTCCGCGACCACCTGCACGTGCTGCCCCCGTTGGCGTGGCTGGAACTGCACCTGGAGCACCACGCCGACAGCTCCCGGCACCTCGGGCGCGGCCTGGCCATCGCCAGGGCCAACGGGCAGACGCACGTGCTGCCGTACCTGCTGATCGTGGACTCGGCGCTGCACGCCCGCACCGGCGGGCTCACGCAGGCCCGGCGGCGGGCCGAGGACGCGCGCGAGACGTCCGCGCTCATCGGCAGCCCCGAGACCTCCGCGATGGCGAACGCCGTGGAACTGCGCTCCGCGCTCTGGCAGCGCGGGCCGGAAGCCGCGCTGCCGCTGGCGGCGGTCCGCGCGAAGTCCCGGTGGTGGGCCGAGGAGACGGACGTGTTCGTCCCCACCGTGCACCTGTTCGCCGACCAGCCCGCGCTGGCCGTCGAGCACATCGCGCCGCACGTCGGCGACGACCCCAAGGACGTCGTCGGCCTGCACGCCGTGCGGTGGTGCGGCTCCCTCGCCGTCGCGAAGGCGCACCTGGGTTCGCTGGACGAGGCGCTGGACTTGTCCGAGCACGCGCTGGTCCTGGCCGCTGCCCTGAACCTCCCGTTCCAGCGCGGGTTCGCCCACCTCGCCCGCTCCCGGGTGCTCGCCGAGTGCGGTCAGCTGCCGCTGTCGGTCGATGAAGCCGAGACCGCGGCGCACTGGTTCGGTGAGGCCGGGGCGCGGCTGTACCGGGCGATGGCCCACGACGTTGCCGCTGTGGCGCTGTCCGCTGCCGGGGATCTGCAACGGGCGCGGGTGGAGTTCGGGCGGGCGAAGAGCGGGTACGTCGACTGTGAAGCCACGTGGTTGTTGAGTCGGGTGCGTAGTAGTGAGAGTCGGTTGGGGGCGCGGGCTCCTCGGCCTCGGAGGCCGGAGGCGGTTGGGACGGTGGACGCGTTGTCGGGGCGGGAGCGGGAGATCGCTCGGTTGGTGGCGGATGGGTTGACCAATCGGGAGATCGCTGCGCGGTTGTTTCTGAGCGCGAAGACGGTGGAGGCGCACTTGGCGCGGATGTTCACGAAGTTGGGGGTGAAGTCGCGGGTGGGGGTGGCGCAGAGGTTGTCGCTCGATCTTGGTGGGTGATGGGTCGCGGGTGGTTTGGATGGTGCTCCGGTC
>DATMCA010001000.1:0-2428 GCA_035559015.1 Umezawaea sp.
CTCGTCCCCGGGCGGCTGCTGCCCCTCGAACGTCATCGCGAACAGCACCGTGCCCGTGGTCGGGTCGCCGGTCCAGGTGCCCAGCCAGCGGGCCACCCGCTCGGGCTCGGTGATGGCCGCCCACACGTCGTCGATCGGCGCGTGGAAGGTGCGCGTGACGAACAGGGTCAGCCGGTCGGCGACGAGCTCGATCCGGCCAGTGGGAGTGACGCTCATGCTGTCTCCTGGCGTGAGGTGGGTGAGGTACGGCGGTCGCGAGCGGTCCGCCGTACCTCGGTGGCGAGCGCGTCGAGCGCCTGCGGGGTGACCGGTGTGCCGCCGAGGACCAACCGATCGAGGAGCGCCTGGACGGGCGTCAGGCCGGCCACGGTGAGGGTGTAGTGACGCTCGCGGCCGTGGTCGGTCGCCGTCACCAGGCCGGCGTCGGCGAGCACCTTGAGGTGCTTGCTGACGGCAGGCCGGGAGATCGGGCGTCCGGCGGCCAGGTCGACGACCCGGGCCGGGCCGGCGGCCATCTCGTCGAGCAGCGACCGCCGTACGGGGTCGGCCAGTGCGGCGAAGGCGTCCACCCGCAAAAGGTAACCGTTGAGTTACGGGTTGTCGAGCACGCCGATGTCGGGAGCGTTGTCCCCGCGGCGTAATGTTGGCCGACGTGACCCCCGCTCCCGTGCCCGACGGCAGAAAGCTGCTGCGTCTCGAGGTTCGCAACGCCGAGACGCCGATCGAGCGCAAGCCCGAGTGGATCAAGACCCGGGCCCGGATGGGCCCCGAGTACACCGCCCTCCAGAGCCTGGTGAAGTCCGAGGGTCTGCACACCGTCTGCCAGGAAGCCGGCTGCCCCAACATCTACGAGTGCTGGGAGGACCGCGAGGCGACCTTCCTCATCGGCGGCGACCAGTGCACGCGTCGTTGCGACTTCTGCCAGATCGACACCGGCAAGCCGCAGCCGCTCGACCGCGACGAGCCCCGCCGGGTCGCCGAGTCCGTGCAGAAGATGGGGCTGCGCTACGCAACCATCACCGGGGTCGCCCGCGACGACCTGCCCGACGGCGGCGCGTGGCTGTACGCCGAGACGGTGCGCGTGATCCACGAGGTCAACCCCGGCACCGGCGTGGAGAACCTGATCCCCGACTTCAACGGCAAGCCCGACCTGCTGACCGAGGTGTTCGAGTCCCGGCCCGAGGTGCTCGCCCACAACGTCGAGACGGTCCCCCGGATCTTCAAGCGGATCAGGCCGGCGTTCCGCTACGACCGCTCGCTCGACGTGCTCACCCAGGCCCGCGACTTCGGCCTGGTGACCAAGTCCAACCTGATCCTGGGCATGGGTGAGACCCGCGAGGAGGTCAGCCAGGCCCTGCGTGACCTGCACGAGGCGGGCACCGAGCTGGTGACGATCACCCAATACCTGCGCCCCTCTGCGCGCCACCACCCCGTCGAGCGCTGGGTCAAGCCCGAGGAGTTCGTGGAGCTGCAGGCGGAGGCCGAGGAGATCGGCTTCTCCGGCGTGCTCAGCGGACCCCTCGTGCGTTCGTCGTACCGCGCCGGCCGCCTGTACCGTCAGGCGATGGACGCGCGCTCCGTCGTCGCGCCCGCCTGACCTCTCCCACCGTCAGCCCCACCCAGCACGGAAAGCTCACATGGCCAAGACTCCCGAGCAGCCCAAGATGAAGCGCCGCCAGCAGTTCGTCGAGACGTTCAAGATGGCGCGCAAGGGCGACCCGAAGCTCGTCTGGTGGCTCCTCGGCGCGTTCGTCCTCGGTGCCGCCATCGGCTTCGGGCTCTTCTGGATCCTGCCGGGCAGCGGCGTCATCGGTCTGATCTCCTCGATCATCGGCGCCATCATGCTGGGCCTGCTGGGCGCGCTGCTGGTGTTCTCCCGCCGGGCCCAGGCTTCGGCGTACGCCCAGATCGAGGGTCGTCCGGGGGCCGCCGCGTCCGCGCTCACGACGCTGCGCCGCGGCTGGAAGACGGAGCCCGCGGTCGGGTTCACCAAGCAGCAGGACGTCGTGCACCGCGTCGTCGGGCCGCCCGGCATCGTGCTCGTCGGCGAGGGCAACCCGACCCGGGTCAAGGCGCTGCTGGCCACCGAACGCCGCCGCCACGAGCGGGTCGCGGCGGAGGTGCCGATCCACGAGGTCGTCGTCGGCACCGACGAGGGCCAGGTGCCGCTGCCCAAGCTCGTCAGGTACGTCGGCAAGCTCAAGCGACAGGTCGCTCCGGCCGACATGACCGACCTGCTCAGCCGACTCAAGGCCATCGACGCCGCGCGCCCGGTCGCTCCCCTGCCGAAGGGTCCCGTGCCCACCAGCATGAAGGGCTTCCGCGGCCAGATGCGCGGCCGCTGACCCGAGTCGTCAGACCAGGCGGTTCTCGAACGCGTACGCCGCGGCGGCGGTACGTGAGCCCACGTCCAGCTTGGTGAAGATGT
>DATMCA010001001.1:0-2588 GCA_035559015.1 Umezawaea sp.
GGAAGGCGTCGATGACGTCCGGTGACAGCGCGTGGTGCGAGACACCCACGCCGCTCAGCAGTCGGGCGGGTGCCTGCACCGTGCCGTTCGCCCCGGTCACGCGCACCACGGTCGCGAGCAGCGGGCTGAAGGCGTTCCCCGATGACCGCAGGTAGATCTCGACACCCGGTTTGACGGGACCGCCGAACACCCCCGGCTCGACCATCGCCACAGGCAGCTCCGTCGGTGATTCCCCGACCAGGAGGATCGGCAGCTGGAGGTTGAGCTGGGTGATGACGTCGTGCGCGGACGCGGCGAACGGAACAGCCGGCTTCGAGGTGGAGGTGGCGGTGGTGGTGGTCACGACCGCGGTGGACGTGGTCGATTCCGCAGTCGTCCGCGCGGCACCACCCCCGCACCCGGCGACGAGCGCGGCGGCCAGGAGCGCGAACAGCATGCGCATGTCAACCCTTTCGACGACGTTGCCCCAGTCGTCGAAAGGCGCGTGAAGCCCGTTACGGCCTGATTGCGTTACTCATCCCATCGGGTGTTCGCGCGGCATCCGGCACGCCGGCCGAGATGCGAACCAGCCGGACGCCCGGTGTGGACCGTGTGCCCGTAAGCGCACGGTCCACGTCGTCAGTCGACCACCAGGACGGAGCGGAAACCGGTACTGCGTTCCTGTTGGCGGCGGACGAGCCAGGTGCCGGGGGCGATGCCGGTGGCGCCGTGTTCGGGGTGCACGAGGTAGGCCGGGGTGGTGTTGTCGAAGATCGCCACCCCCAGTCGTAGCGGGTCGTGGAAGGCGGTTGTCCAGTGGCAGGTGTGGGGGTCGGCGGTCAGGGTGTGGGGGTTGTTGCCCGTTGCCGCGCGGACGAGTTCCACGCCGTCGGAGGGGACGGTGTCCCAGCGGGCGCCCCGCGGGAGGCGGACGGGGCCTAGCAGGGCTAGTGGGATGACGATCAGGTCGCCTTGGGCCTGTAGGCCGTCGATGACGGGTACCAGGACCTGTTTCTCCAGGTGGTCCAGGACGGAGAGGCCGGTTCGGTCGAGCAGTTCAGCTAGTTCCACGGTGATCACCCGGGTGGTCTAGGTGCGGCGTCGCAGGAGTGCGTACTGGGGGCCGGTGAGGCCGTAGGTCCAGCCGGCGGCGTCGATCGGGTCGTCGAACCACGGGGGCACGCGCAGGCCGTAGCGCCTGCGGGTGCCGTCGCGTTCCACGGAGCCGTTGACGGCCAGCAGCAGCCGGGTGCGCGAACCCCAGCGGTGGTGGGGCAGGTCGTAGAGCCGCAGTTCGGAGCCGGGGTTGCCGGGGTCCGGTGAGCTGCTCACGAGGGTCAGCCCCGCCTGGTCGATGAACTCCGCCCAGCCGAGGCGCTCGATGGCGCACCGACGTACCTCGACGTTGGGTTCGGCCGCGATGAGGTCGGCGGTGGGCGACTCGACGACCCACGACGGCACGGCGGTGCCGTGCCACGCGTACACCGACCAGCCGTCGCGGAACACGACGGCCGGCCCGTCCTCACGGTGCACGCGGGATTCGCCGTACGCGCTGCCCGCGACGGGTTCGACGTGGACCACCGCCGGACGTTCGGCGACCACGCACTCGCCCTCGCGCGGCCACCACCAGCCGCACGACCGGGCGATCGTCGCCCACAGCTCCAGCTGGACCAGGTCGTCGGCACCGAACACGGTCGAGCCGATGCGGCGGTGCACGTCGTAGTGCGCCACCCACGCGGCCTCGTGCTGGCCGTACCAGACGAGGCCGGACCGTTCGGGGATCGCCGCGCGGATCGCGCCCGCGACGGACTCGGCCGCGGTGCGGTGCAGCGGATCCCGGACCCCGGCCTCCAGCACGGTCCCCAGCGGCAGGCCGGAACGCAGGGCCGCCAACGGGTCGGGTGGCTGGACGTAGGAGGTTCGACGTGCGCCGATCCGGCGGTCCAGCCGGTCCCGCAGCGCCGACAGCAGCGACGCCACGAGGCTTTCCAGCGGCAACAGCCGGTCGGAGCGAAGGCCCGCGGACGGTGGTGGCGACGCGGCGGCGGGTGAATCGACCCAGGTGAACGTCGGCCGAGGCCTGCCCACCAGGGCGTAAAGGCCCGCTATGGCGTCCTCGGACGCCTGCCGGTCGGCGGGTGCGGTGGAGAGGGCGTGGTCGAGCCACTCGGAGCGGAGGGTGGTCGCCCGCCACCAGAGATCGAGGTCTCGGGACAGGGCTTCGCGGGCCGTTCGCCCGCGATGGGCGCTCACAGCGCCAGGGCGGAACCGCCCTTTCGATTCGTCATGGGCGGATGATCGCAGTCCACGTCCGCCCGCACAAGGGCGATTCACCCACTGTCCACTGTGTACCGAAGCGTTCGGAGGATCGCGCACGCGGGTTCGCGGCTGTCAGGATGGTGGCATGGCACAGCTTCCGCACGAGGTGGAGTTCGTGGTGGAGGCGCCGTTCGCCGGCGCCGTCGAGCACCGCGGCGGGTACGACCTGTACCTGCCGCCCGGTGCAGAGGGGCCGTTGCCCGCGGTGGTGGTCGTGCCGGGGCCCGCGCCCGCCGCGTACTCGTTCCGGCCCCGGCAGTGGCCGCTCTACCAGGGGTACGGCCGGCTGG
>DATMCA010001002.1:0-8924 GCA_035559015.1 Umezawaea sp.
AAGCAGCGCGCACTGTGGTCCGCTGTCCTGGTCGCGGGAGTGATGGCGACCGCGGGTTGCGGGAGTGCCGCCGGTCCGGGTTCCCCGGCCGGCGGCGCGAGCGGCAAGCTCGTGGTCTGGGACTGGAAGTCCGGCGACGCCAAGGCGAAGGGCTACGTGGAGAAGGCCAAGGCCGACTTCACCAGGAACCACCCCGGTGTCGAGGTGGAGTTCGTGGCCCAGCCGTTCGAGCAGTACTACACGCTGCTCGGGACGGCGATCCAGTCCGGCAAGGGGCCGGACGTCATCCTCTTCAACGGGGGCGGGCAGATCCGCGACAGGTCCGACGCGCTCGCCCCGCTGGACTCCTACGTGGCCGACGACAGGAAGCGGCTGGCGGGCTGGGACGCGTTCACCAAGGACGGGAAGACCTACGCGGCGCCGGTGACCCTGCAAGGGCATCCCCTGTACTACAACAAGGACCTGTACCAGAAGGCGGGCCTGAACCCGGACGCGCCCGCCAAGACGTGGGCGGACTTCGTGAAGGACTGCGGGGTCATCACGCAGAAGACGGGCGCGAAGTGCCTGGCGCTGGGCAACAAGGAGGGCTACGGCATCCAGTTCTTCCTGTCCGCCATGGGATCGGCGACCCTCACCGCGCAGGAGTACGACGACTGGATCGCGGGCAAGCGCGACTGGACCTCGCCGAACGTGAAGCGGGTCTTCGAACTCTGGAAGGAGGCCAACGACGCCGGCCTCAACAACGACGGCGTCAACTCGACCGCGATGTTCAACGACGAGTTCGCCCTCTTCCAGTCCGCCAAGGCCGCCAACGTCATCGGCCTGATGTCGGACGTGGGGCACTGGAAGGACTTCGCCGACTTCATCGCCCCGGACAAGATCGGCGTCATGCCCGCCCCGGTGGTCAACACCGCCGCGACCCCGAGCCTGCCCTACGACGGCGGCATCGGCTACGCGGTCGCGAAGTGGACCAAGGACCCGAAGCTCGCCGCGGACCTGGTGCGCTCGCTGACCTCCACCGACGCCCTGAAGACCTTCTACCTCGACGGCGGCGCGATCACGTCCGACACCTCGATCGACGTGTCGGCGGGCGGCCCGTCGGTCAAGACGATCGTGTCCGAGGTCAAGGCGGGCAAGCCCGCGCTGCACGTCGCCCTGTCCTCGAAGACCCTCGAACTGATGGGCAGGCTGTCCCAGCAACTGCTCAGCGGCTCGACCACCGTGGACGACGTGGCGCGGCAGCTGGCCGCCTCCGACACGGCGGGCTGACCGACGTGGCGGCACCCTCCCTGTCCCCCACCGGAGTGGCCGCGGGCGTCCGGCCCGCGGCCCGGCGCACCCGCGTCGGGTCGCGGGCGGAGCGCCTGGCGCCCCTCGTCCTCGTGGCGCCCGCCGTCCTGGTCCTCGTCGTGCTGCGACTGTGGCCGCTGCTGCTGGGGATCAACTTCTCCTTCACCGGCGACGGCGACCGCGACGGCACGGCGGTCGGCCTCGACAACTACCTCACCCTCTTCGACGACCCGCTCTTCCGCACCGCGCTGGGCAACGTCGGCCTGCTCGTGCTGCTGCTCCCGGTCGCCGTCGCGATCCCCGGTCTGCTCGCCACGTCCATCTACCTGAAGGTGCCGGGGCACCGGCTCTACCGCGGTGTCTACTTCTTCCCCGCCGTGCTCTCCCCGGTGATCGTCGGAGCGATCTTCACCCTGCTGCTGTCCTACGACGGTCCGCTCAACACGCTCCTCGGCGGCGTGGGCCTCGGACCGGTGGACTGGCTCGGCGACCCGGACGTGGCGATCTTCGCGGTCGTCGGCGTGCACGTCTGGGCGACCTTCGGCATGGCGCTGGTCGTCTTCCTGGCCGGGTTCGCCACCCTCGACTCGTCCCTGCTGGACGCGGCCAGGGTGGACGGTGCCTCCCTGCCCCAGACCATCCGGCACGTCATCGTCCCCGGTCTGTCCCGGACGATCCAGTTCGTCTTCGTCACCACGATGATCGGCATGCTCACGTCGATGTTCGGCCTGCTCTTCGTGATGACCAGCGGCGGCCCCGAGGGCTCGACCTACCTGCCGGAGTACTACATCTGGACCCAGCAGGGGCAGATGAACCGACCCGCGCTCGCCTCGGCGGCCTCGACCGCCCTGTTCCTGATCATGCTCGTGGTGGGGCTGGCCCAGATCGCCCTCCTCCGCCGCGCCGCGGGCAAGGAGGACTGATGACCGGCACCCGGTTGACCAGGTGGGTGGTGGCGGTGCCGATGGCCGCGCTCGCGCTGGCCACGATCTACCCGCTGCTGTTCACCACCAACGTCGCGATGAAGACCCGGCGCGACTACACCCTGGACCGCTTCTCGCTCACCGACTCACCGCGCCTGGACAACGTCGTCAAGGCGTGGACGAGCGTCGGGATGTCCCGGTACTTCGTGAACTCGGTGGTCGTCGTGGCGTGCTCGGTCGCGCTGTTGCTGCTGCTCGGGTCGATGGCGGGGTTCGCGCTCGGCAGGCTGCGGTTCCGCGGCTCGTCCGCCCTCTTCCTGGGCGTCCTGGCGGCGCTGTTCGTCCCCTTCCAGGTGATCATGGTCCCGCTGGCGCGGATCATGGCGGACACCGGCCTCGTCGACACCTACCCGGGACTGGTGCTCGCGTACGTGGCGCAGTTCCTGCCGTTCACGATCTTCCTGCTGGCGAGCTACTACTCGACCGTGCCACCGGAGATCGTCGACGCCGCGCGCATCGACGGCAACACCCTGTACGGCGTGTACTGGCGGATCATGCTCCCGATCGGCGCGCCCGCGCTGCTGTCGGTGGGCGTGCTCAACGCCCTGTTCTGCTGGAACGACGTGCTGATCTCCCTGTTGATGATGCCGTCGGCGGAGCACCGCACGCTCATGGTGGGCGTCACGTCGTTGCGCGGCCAGTACTCCGACGACATCCCCACGTTCGCCTCGGGGGTGCTGATCGCCGCCATCCCCGTCCTGGTCGTCTACCTGTTCCTGCAACGCCAGATCGCCGACGGCGTCACCGCCGGGTCCACGAAGGGCTGACATGCGCATCACCGGGTACCGGATCCTCACCACGGTCCAGGACTGGGGTCGACCGATCGGCGACGCCAACGGCGTGTACGCCGACGGCCGCGTCCGGGTGCCGATCGTCCTCGTCGAGACCGACGTGGGCCTCACCGGCGTCGGACTCGGACCGCACGTGGAGATCGAGAGCGTGTTCGACGCCATCGAGGGCGAGGACCCGCGCTCCGTGACCGCCCTCTACGACCGGATGCTGCGCCGGACGTTCAAGGCCGGCCACGCCGGTCCGGTGTTCGGCACCATCGGCGCGCTCGACACCGCGCTGTGGGACATCAAGGCACAGGCGGCCGGGGAACCGCTGTGGCGACTGCTCGGCGGCCGCGACCGCCGGGTGCCCGCCTACGCCTCCGGCCTGGACATCGGCCTGGACGACGACGAGTTCGTCGCGGTCCACCTCGCCTACGCCGACCGGGGTCTGCGGGCGGCGAAGGTCAAGGGCGGGCTCGACGTCGACCGGGACCGGCACCGGCTCACCCTGGTCCGCGACGTCCTCACCGAGGCAGGCCACGGGGCCCGACCGAGCCTGATGCTCGACGCCAACGAGACCTGGACGCGCAAGCAGGCGGTCCGCCACGTCGCGGAACTCGAACGGACGCTCGACCTGACCTGGGTCGAGGAACCGGTGCGGCGCTGGGACGTGGAGGGCCACGCCGCCGTCGGCCGCGGCGTCCGCGCCTCGGTCGCCACCGGCGAGAACCTCACCGGCCTCGAACAGCACCGCCCGCTCATCGCGGCCGGAGCGGTCGACGTCGTCCAGACGGCCGCGGTCTGGGGTGTCACCCACTTCCTCCGGGTCGCCACCCTCGCCCACGCCCACGACCTGCCCGTCAGCCCCATCGGCACCACCCCGGTCGGTCTGCTGCACGCCGCCACGTCGGTGCCCAACCACCTGGTCAGCGAACTCCAGGACCTCCAGCCCGCGCTGGGCATCTCGCTCGACCACCACGTCGAGGACGGCGCGTTCGTGCTCGGCGACGGTCCCGGCCTCGGCGTGCGCGTCGACGAGGAGTTGATCGCCGCATCCGCCCACCTGCTCCCCCACCCGAAGTCCGGCGGCGCCCACATCCGGCCCGAACGCGCGGGGCACCGCCTGCACCCGGCCCAGGTCGGCGAGGAGGCCGCGGTCCTCAACGCGTGAACCGTTGGTCCACGAAGTCCACGAAGTCCACAAAGGACAAAGTCGTCCGGCCTCCGTCAGCGGAGCGCGTGGGCCGGGACGTCACCGTCCCGGCCGACGTGCTCGCGCAGCCAGCGCTCGGTGGTGTTGATGTGCACGAGGGCGGCGGCGTGCGCGAGCGCCGCGTCGCGGTCGACCAGGGCGCGGAAGATCGCCTCGTGCTCGGCGAGGGTTCGGCTCGCCGCCTCGTCGTCGACCAGTCCGCGCCAGACCCTGGCGCGGACCGTGCGGCTGGAGATGCCCTCCAGCAGGGTCGCCAGGGTGGCGTTGCCGGTGGCCGCGACGACCGCCCGGTGGAACGCGGCGTCGTGCCGGTTGAGCAGTTCCACGTCGTTGCGCGCCGCGCGCATCGCGTGCAGGTGCTGCTCGACCTCCGCGAGTTCGCCCGCGGAGATCCGGGAGGCGGCGAGCCCGGTCGCGACCGGTTCGAACAGCCTGCGCACCTCGGTGAGTTCGAGCAGGGTGTCGCCGCGCAGCAGTTCCACCGCCGAGGAGATGCCGCCCAGCAGCAGTTCCGGTTCCAGGCTGGTCACGTAGGTGCCGTCGCCGCGGCGGATCTCCAGCACCCGTGCGACCACCAGCGCCTTGACCGCCTCGCGCATCAGGTTGCGGGACAGCCCCAGTTCGGCGGCCAGCTGCTGCTCGGGCGGGAGCTTGGAGCCCGGTGCCAGCTCCCCCGACTGGATCAGGTCCCTGATGCGATCGATGGCCTTGTCGGTCAGTGACATCGGTGCCTTCCCCGGATCGACGCGCGCACCGCAGCAGGCTAGCAATCCATCCCATCCCTCCGGAAGACATGGGATGTCGCCGCTGCGATGGTCAGACCGTTCAACGGGCACATTGGTCCTATCACAGGAACTTCTCCCCAGGCCATGGACACCCCGTCCTCCGTGAACTATAAATCCATCCCATGTCCGCCGCTGGTTTTTAC
Source organism: Umezawaea sp. (assembly GCA_035559015.1). Taxonomy (GTDB): domain Bacteria; phylum Actinomycetota; class Actinomycetes; order Mycobacteriales; family Pseudonocardiaceae; genus Umezawaea. The sequence goes on from DATMCA010001002.1 coordinate 5,188, forward strand.
CCGACGGACACACCGTTCACACGAGGGAGCAGCGGACGATGACCGAGCTGATCACCGCCGTCGAGGCGGTCGACGTGCGGTTCCCCACCTCCCGGGACCTCGACGGCTCCGACGCGATGAACCCCGAGCCCGACTACTCGGCCGCCTACGTGACCATCCGCACGAGCGACGAGGCGGAGGGCCACGGGCTCGCGTTCACCGTCGGGCGCGGCAACGACGTCGAGGTCGCCGCCGTGCGCGCCCTCGCCCCCCTGGTGGTCGGCCTGCCCGTGGACGAGGTCCTCGGCGACCTCGGCGCCTTCTCGCGGCGGCTGACCGGCGACAGCCAGCTGCGCTGGCTCGGCCCGGAGAAGGGCGTCGTCCACATGGCCGCCGCCGCGATCGTCAACGCGGTGTGGGACCTCTACGGGCGCAGGCGGGAGAAGCCGGTGTGGGAGCTGCTCTCGGAGCTGACGCCCGAGCAGCTGGTCGACCTGGTGGACTTCCGCTACATCGAGGACGCCCTCACCCGCGACGAGGCGCTGGACATCCTCCGCCGCGCCGAACCGGGTCGTGCCGAGCGCACCGAACACCTGTTGCGCCACGGTTATCCCGCGTACACCACCACCCCCGGCTGGCTCGGCTACGACGACGAGAAGCTCGTGCGCCTGTCCGTGGAGGCCGTCGTCGACGGGTTCACCCAGATCAAGCTGAAGGTCGGCGCCGACCCCGCCGACGACGAACGCCGCCTGCGGCTGGCCCGCGAGGCGGTCGGGCCCGACATCCGGATCGCCGTCGACGCCAACCAGGCGTGGGGCGTGCGGCAGGCGATCGACCGGATGTCCGCGCTCGCCCGGTACGACCCGTACTGGATCGAGGAACCCACCTCACCCGACGACATCCTCGGCCACGCCGCCATCCGGCGCGCGCTGTCGCCGATGAAGGTCGCCACCGGCGAGCACACCCACAACCAGGTGATGTTCAAGCAGTTGCTCCAGGCGGAGGCGATCGACGTCCTGCAACTCGACGCCAGCCGCACCGCCGGCGTCACCGAGAACGTCGCGATCCTCCTGCTGGCCGCGAAGTTCGGCGTCCCGGTCTGCCCGCACGCGGGCGGGGTCGGGCTGTGCGAGATGGTCCAGCACCTGGCGATGTTCGACTACGTCGCCGTCAGCGGCACCACCGAGAACCGCGTCATCGAGTACGTCGACCACCTGCACGACCACTTCACCGACCCGGTGCGGATCCGCGACGGCCACTACCTCGCGCCGACGGCACCCGGCATCAGCGCCGAACTGCACCCCGCGTCCATCGCCGCCCACCGCTTCCCCGACGGACCCGTCTGGAACAGGCAGGCCACCGCGTGAGCACACCCGAACCGGCCCACACCCGTTAGGAGATCCGCCGTGAAGACCAGAACCCTCGTCGGCTTCGGCATGGTCGCCGCCCTCACCGCGGTGCTCGGCGGCTGCGGCTCCGGCTCGGACACCGGCGCGAGCGGCGGGGCGCCGGTGGTCGGCGTCGACTACCCGCGCTCCGACACCGACTTCTGGAACTCCTACATCAAGTACACCCCGGACTTCGCGAAGGAGCTCGGCCTCGACCTGAAGACCACCAACTCGCAGAACGACGTCGCCAAGCTCACCGCCAACGCCCAGACGTTCATCAGCCAGGGCGTCAAGGGCGTCGCGATGGCCCCGCAGGACACAGCGGCCATCGCGCCCACCCTGGAACAGCTGTCGGCCAAGAAGATCCCGGTCGTCACCGTCGACACCCGACCCGACAGCGGCGACGTCTACATGGTGGTGCGGGCCGACAACCGGGCCTACGGCGAGAAGGCCTGCCGGTTCCTCGGCGCGAAGCTGGCGGGCAAGGGCACGGTCGTGATGCTCCAGGGCGACCTCGCCTCGATCAACGGCCGCGACCGCACCGAGGCGTTCAACGACTGCATGAAGTCCAACTACCCCGGGATCACGGTCTACGGGGAGGCGACCAACTGGGACGGTGCCGTCGCCGCGCAGAAGCTCCAGACCGACCTGACCGCCCACCCGGACATCAGGGGCGTCTACATGCAGTCCAGCTTCGCGCTCGCCGGGACGCTCCAGGTGCTCAAGCAGAAGGACCTGCTGGTCGGCCCGCAGGACCCGAAGCACGTGTTCGTGGTCTCCAACGACGGCATCCCCGAGGAGCTGAGGAACATCGCCGAGGGCCACGTCGACGCCACCGTCTCCCAGCCGGCCGACCTGTACGCCAAGTACGCCCTCCAGTACCTCAAGGCGGCGATCGACGGCAAGGAGTTCAGCCCCGGCAAGACCGACCACGACAGCACGATCGTCCAGGTCCGCGACGGGTTGCTGGAAGACCAGCTCTCCGCTCCGCTGGTCACCGCCGACGGCGGTACCTACGACGGTGTCGCCAGTGTCAAGAACGACGACAAGTCCTTGTGGGGCAACAAGCTCTGACGGCCAGGAGGCAAGCGGCATGGTTGCGGACCCACCCGTCGTCGAGGCGACGGGGGTGACGAAGCGGTTCGGGTCCACGGTGGCCCTGCACGAGGCCGCCATCAGGATCGACCGCGGGCAGACCCACGCGCTGGTGGGCCGCAACGGGGCGGGCAAGTCGACGCTGGTGTCCATCCTCACCGGACTCCAGGCGCCGGACGCGGGCGTGGTCGCCTTCGGCGGCGAGCGCGCTCCCCGGCTCACCGACCGGGACGCGTGGCGGCAGCGGGTGGCGTGCGTCTACCAGAAGTCCACGATCATCCCCGAGCTGACGGTCGCCGAGAACCTCTTCCTCAACCGGCACGACCGCGGCCGGGGAGGCCTGATCCGCTGGGGGACGGTCCGCCGCAAGGCGCGGGAACTGCTGGACACCTGGTCGGTCGACGTGGACGTGCGCGTCCTCGCGGGCGAACTGGACGTCGAGCGGCGGCAGTTCCTGGAGATCGCCAGGGCGCTGTCGTTCGGCGCGCGCTTCATCATCCTGGACGAGCCGACGGCCCAGCTGGACGGGGCCGCCATCGCCCGGCTGTTCACCCGGATCGAGGACCTCCAGCGGCAGGGCGTCACGTTCCTGTTCATCAGCCACCACCTCCAGGAGGTCTACGAGATCTGCGACACCGTCACGGTGTTCCGCGACGCCCGGTACGTCCTGACCTCGGCGGTCGGCGAGCTGCCGCGGGCGGAGTTGATCGCGGCCATGACCGGTGAGACGGCGGCGGAGACCGGTGCCGCGCGCCGCGGTCCGTCGGCCGAGGCTCCGACCGTGCTCGACGTGTCGGGTGCCTCCCTGCGCGGTTCGTACACCGACGTGTCGTTCCGGGTCCGCGCCGGCGAGGTCGTCGGTCTCGCGGGTGCGGCGAACAGCGGCCGCGTCGAGGTGGCGGAGACCGTCGCGGGCCTGCGCGCAGCCACCGCGGGCAGGGTCGAGGTCTGCGGCTCACGGCCCCGGCCCGGCAGCGTGCCCGACGCGCTGCGGGCGGGCGTCGGCTTCGTGCCGCAGGACCGGCACCAGCAGGGCTACGTGGCGCAGATGTCCATAGCGGACAACGGAACCCTGACCATCCCGGACCGGCTCGGCCCGGCGGGGTTCATCGACGGCCGCCGTCGGGACTCCTTCGCCCGGTCCATGATCGAGAAGCTCGCGATCAAGACGCCGGGGCCGGGGCTGCCGGTGTCCGGTCTCTCCGGGGGCAACCAGCAGAAGGTCGTGATGGCCCGAGCGCTGGCGAACGACCCGAGGCTGCTGGTGCTGGTCAA
>DATMCA010001003.1:0-10513 GCA_035559015.1 Umezawaea sp.
CCTTCCCCCCGGACTGGAGCAGCAGCCGACTCCACACCGTCTTCCGGGCCGTGCTGCTGACCTCGCGGATACCGGACGGGTTCCCCGGCCCTGCCGGGGAGATCGCCGAGCGAGCACTGCGCTTCGTGCTCCGCAGCCAGAACGAGGACGGCGGCTGGGGGCAGGAGGCGGGCAGCGCCAGCGATCCGATCAGCACCTCCTACGCCGTGATGGCCCTGTGCGCGCAAGAGGATCCGCGGCCCGCGGCGGCGGGGGTCCGGTTCCTGCTGCGGCACCAGCGGGACAACGGCGGCATCACGTCGGTCAGCGACTCCATCGGCCCACGCCCCTTCATCTTCCACGTGCCGCTGCTGGCGGACATCTTCGCGCTCATGGCCCTCGGCCACGTGACCAGGCGGGTGGACGGCCACGAGCACCGCCCGTCCCAGCGGCACGTCCGGAGCCGCGCGCCGAGGACGCCCGCCGTGGCGGCGGTGCACGGGGTCCTGCCCCCGCACCGCTATCCGCAGGCGCGGATCACCGACATGATCGCCCGGCTGAGCCTGCCCGACCCGGGGGCGCGCGCCGAGCTGGAACGCTTCCACACCAACGCGCGCGTCGCCACCCGCCACCTCGCCCTGCCGATCGAGGACTACGCCGGGCTCGACGGGTTCGGCGCCGCCAACGACGCCTTCCTCGCCGCGGCGGTGGACCTGGGCTGCGAAGCCGTGCTCGGTGCCCTCTCCGCCGCCGGGTTGACCCCGACCGACGTGGACGTGGTCATGTCCACGACCGTCACCGGGATCGCGGTGCCCTCCCTCGACGCCCGCATCGCCGCCAGGATCGGGATGCGGCCCGACGTCAGGCGGATGCCGTTGATGGGACTCGGCTGCCTCGGGGGCGCGGCGGGAGTGGCGCGCCTGAACGACGTCCTTCTCGGCGCGCCGAACTCCGTCGCGGTGCTCGTGTCGGTCGAGCTGTGCTCGTTGACCATGCGGCGCGACGACTCCAGCACCGCCAACATGATCGCCTCCGGCCTGTTCGGCGACGGCGCCGCCGCGGTGGTGGTCGTCGGCGCGGATCACCCCCGCGGGTCGCTGGGGCCCCGCGTCGTCGACAGCGCGAGCCACCTGTACCCGGATTCCGAACGGGCGATGGGCTGGGACGTCGGCGGCGGGGGCTTGAAGATCGTCCTCGGCGCGGAGGTTCCGGACCTGGTGCGGACGCACCTCGCCGACGACGTGAAGACCCTCCTGGCACCGCACGGGCTTGAAATCGACGACATCGCCCGCTGGATCTGCCACCCCGGCGGTCCGAAGGTGGTCGAGACCATCCAGTCGGTGCTCGGCCTCGGCCGGGACGACCTTGCGATGACGTGGAACTCGCTCAACCGCATCGGCAACGTGTCGTCCGCGTCCGTGCTGCACGTCTTCGCCGACACCCTCGCCGAACGACCCGCCGCGCCGGGGGACTGGGGTGTGCTGATGGCGATGGGCCCGGGCTTCAGCGCGGAACTGGTGCTGCTCCGGTGGTGACCGAGGCCCGGCGGGTGGCGGAACCGGTCGGGTCGGTGGTCATCGCGCCTCCGGGACCGGGGTGAGCTGGGAGCCGGACGACGTGGGCTCCCACTCGGCGATGTGCCGGTGGTCCGTGCGGCGGCGCCGCCGGTACTCCCCCGCGGGAATCCCGTACTCGCGTTTGAAGGCGTTGGCGAAGGCGTACGCGGAGCCGTACCCGCTGCGCCGCGCGACCGCCGACAGGGGCGCGTCGGTCGTCCGGAGCAGGCGCGCCGCGGTGGTGAGCCGCCACCACGTCAGGTAGGTGAGCGGTGGCAGTCCCACCAGGGACGCGAACCTGCGGGCGAAGGCGGCGCGGGACAGACCCGCCCGCGCGCCCAGGGATTCCACGGTCCACGGGTCGGCGGGGTGTTCGTGCATGGCGCGCAGCGAACGGGAGATCGCCTGGTCCCCGAGGGCGACGCACCACCCGGTGTCCTGGCTCCCGGCGCGTTCGGTGAACCAGGCGCGGATCAGGTGGACGAGCAGGACGTCGAGCAGGGCGGGCAGCAGCACGTCCTTCCCCGGCTCCTGGCCGAGGAGTTCGTCCCGCAGGAGGGCGATCGACGACGTGAGGCCGGGGTAGCGGTCCGACCGCGCCGGGAGGTCAACCACGTCGGGGAGGTCCTGGACGAGCGGGTGGGGGCGGGCCTGGTCGAGCCGGTAGGCGCCGCACACGATCTGGGCCGTGCCGTCCGCGGCGTTCTCCAGCGCGTGCGCCGTCCCGTGCGGGAACAGGACGGCGTCGCCGGGACCGAGGGTGATGGCGGGCTCCCCGGCGCGGGTGACGCGGCACCGGCCCGCCGTCACCACGTGGAACCGGGCGCCCTCGAACGCCGGGAAGTCCATCCTCCAGGTCGACTCCGCCGCCGTCAGCGACGAGTAGGGGCGACCCGCGCGCATGGCGCCGATCGCATCGCTGAGCACGTCCACACCAGGATCCTCCCCGATCGGTCAGGCCACTCGGTTCGCGACGATGCGCGTGAACTCGTCGTAGGCCCGGCCCGGCGGGTGGTCGACGCCGAGGCGGATCACCTCCGCGGTGGTCCCGGTCATCGGGGTGCGGCCGCTTCGCGGACGTCCGCCAGGGGCGCCCACCGCTTGATCGAGTACTCCCCGTTCACGCGCGCGACCTCGGCGGCGCCCGCCCCGCCCAGGTGCGCGGGCACCACCAGGCTGTTCGTCGCGGCCGCCTGCTCCAGGACGCGGTGGCGCGACCGCGCGGCCTCGACCTGGTCCTCGCTCAGGCAGGTGTCGTGGTCCGGTTCGATCATCTGGAGCGGGGTGTGGACCACGTCCCCGACGAACAGCGCCCGGTCGGTGCCGGACTCCAGTCGCAGCACCGCCGAACCGGGCGTGTGCCCGGGAGCCAGTTCCAGCGACAGGTCCTCGTCGATCCGGTGGGTGTCCCCCTCCCACAGCACCGCCTGGCCCGCCTGGTGGATCGGCAGGACGCTGTCGGCGAACGTGGCGTGGCTGTCGCCGGCCGAGCCGAACGTCGACCTCTGGACGTGACCGTTGGCGGGGTTCCAGTAGTCGTAGTCGGCCCTGCTCATCAGGTACCGGGCGTTGGGGAACGTCGGGACCCAGTCACCGTCGACCAGTCTGGTGTTCCACCCGACGTGGTCGGTGTGGAGGTGGGTGTTGACGACGACGTCGACGTCCTCCGGCTCCACCCCTGCCGCAGCCAGCCGGGCGAGGAAGTCGCCGTCGCGCCGGTCCAGCAGTTCGTGGTCGCGCGGCTTGTCGTTGCCGATGCCGGTGTCGACCAGGACGACCCGTCCGGCGCTGCGCAGCACCCAGGTCTGCATGTACGCGTGGTAGTCGCCGGTCGTGGCGTCCCGGAAGTCGGGGGCCAGCCAGGACTCGTGCTCCCGCCAGAGTTCGTCGGGCACGGACGGGAACAGGACCTCGACGGGCGCGAACGGGCCGTGCCACTCGACGATCCGGGAGACCTCGACGTCACCGAGGGTGAACTTGTGCATGAACCCACCGTAGGAAGGGCCCGTGGGACGCGAAATGCTCCAGCGTCTCCCGCGGTTAAGCCGGCGTCTCCCCGACGGGCTCGGCGGCTCAGCGGCGGCCGGTGGCCAGGATGACGAGGAACTGGCCGCCGCCCGGTTCGACGGCGGCGGTCACCGGGAGACCGGGCACCAGTCGGGAGAACCGGTCCACCAGCCAGTCGGCCGCCTCCTGGGCGTCCTTCCTGGTCGGGCACCGGGCCACCATCTCCCGGCCCCCCTTGCGCTCCAGCCGCCCGGCCACGGTGATCAGCGGCGCGGGCTCGACCACGTGCAGGCGGTCCGGCCAGGCGATGACCACCTTGACCGCGCCCTTGCGGGTGTTGCACCCGCGGTGCGCCAGCCGCTCGGCGACCTTGGCCTTCCGGTCCGCGGTCCGGCTGTCGACGCTGGGCCCCCGCGAGTCGTTCACCGACATGCCGGGGTCGACCGGTTCGTCGCACACCCAGCAGCGCCAACCGTCGCGCTCGGCCACGTCATCGAGGAGGCTCACCCGCGCAAACTAGCCTGCCCGGCCACCGCCCCGCGCACCGCACCCCCGACGGGCGCCGCCCGCCTCCGTGATCACCGGGAGGCGGCACCCGCGTCGCCGAAAGCGGCGGGAGTCGCCATGGGACGGTCCCAGAGAGCGCTCTCTCAGGTGGTCGTTTTGCGCTACAGTGCTGTCACGCTCAGTGCTGTCGCCTCGACGACGAGGTCATGTGGCGGGAGGTGGTAGGCGCGTGACTCTCCCCGCCAACCGGGTCGTGGCCGCTGCCGCGCTCGGCCGCGCCGTGCTGCTCGGCCGGGCCGCGCTCACCCTGACGGCCGCCGGCGCCGGGCTGCGCGTGCTCCCCGATCCGCGGACCGCGCTCGCCGTCCTCGTCGTCGTGGTGGTCACCACGGCCGCCGGGCTCGTGGTCCTCGCCCGCCGCCCCGAGGTCGTGCGGCACCCGGTGCTGGTGGTCGTGGTCGACTCGGTCGTCGTGCTGGGAGTCCTGGCCGCCTGCCGGGGCGGTGTGCCCTTCTTCTGCTTCGCCGCGGGCGCCTGTGCGCTCGGCGGGGTGGTGCTCGGCCTGCGCGGGCTGGTGTTGTGGGCGCTGCACGCCGCGCTCGGCTACCGGGTGGCCGCACACCTGCTCCGAGCAGGCACCCCGAGCCTGGACACCGCCGTGTTCCCCCTGGCCTTCCCGCCGATGGACGTCCTGGCCGGGATCGCCGCCGCCGTCGCCACCGGAGCCCTCGTGCGGTACGTCGACCTCTCCGTGGACGTGGTCGCCTCGGCTCAGCGTTCGGCGGCCGCCTCGGAACGGGCCCGCCTGGCCCGCGAACTGCACGACTCGGTGAGCAAGACCCTGCGCGGTGTCTCGTTCGCCGCCCTCGCCCTGCCGTCCTCGCTGCGCAGGCACCCCGAACTCGCCGAGCAGTTGGCGAGCACGGTGTCCCAGGGGGCGATGGCGGCCGCCCGCGAAGCACGGGAACTGCTGACCGGCCTTCGGCTGGACTCCCCCGACCAGGACTTCGCCGCCACGCTGCGGCGGATCTGCGAGCACTGCGGCGAACTGTCCGGCGTGGCGGTGACCCTCACCGCCGCACCGGTGGACCCGCCCGCCGACGTGCGCTACGAACTGTGCCGCATCCTCGACGAGGCCCTGCGCAACGCCGTGCGGCACGGCGGGCCCGAGCGGATCACGGTCACCCTCACCCAGACCGACCACCTCCGCCTGCGCGTGCACGACGACGGTCGCGGCTTCCGCGTCCCGGACGACCTCTCCGTCCTCACCACCGGGAACCACTACGGCGTCGTGGGCATGGCGGAACGGGCCCGCTACGCGGGCGGCGCGCTGGACGTGACGTCGAGGCCCGGTCACGGCACGACGGTCGAGGTGTCCGTGCCCGTCGCCCTCCCGGCTCGGATGGCCTCGTGATCGACGTCCTGGTCGTCGACGACAACCCGATCGTGCGGGCGGCGCTCCGCGGCTTCCTCGACGGCACCGGGTCCACGCGGGTCGTGGCCGAGGCCGGGGACGGGCGGCAGGCGCTGACCTCCGCCCGGCGGCTGCGCCCCGCCGTGACCCTGCTGGACCACCGCATGCCCGTCGCGGACGGGCTGTCGGTGCTCGGCGAGCTGTGCCGGTACACCACCGTGCTCGTGCTGACCAGCGACGCGGATCCCGACCTCGTGGGCGACATGCTGCGCGGCGGCGCGCGCGGCTACCTGGTGCACGGCGAGTTCGACCCCGACGAGCTGCTCCGGGCGGTGCTCGCGGTCGCCCGCGGGCAGAGCTGGCTGTCCGCTCCGGCGGCCGCCGTCGCCGTCGCCGCCGTGCGCGGGCAGGCGGACCGTGAACGGGCGCGGCACGAGCAGGTGGAGCGGCAGCGGCAGCACCGCCTCCGGCTGGGGCTGACGCGGCGCGAGGAGGACGTCCTGGGGTTGCTGGCGGAGGGGCTGTCCAACGCGGCCATCGCCCGCAGGCTGGTGCTCACCGAGAAGACGGTGAAGAACCACCTGCACCACGCCTTCACGAAACTGCGGGTGGGCAACCGGACCGAGGCCGTCCTGCGCTGGACGAGCAGGCGGTAGGGCGGGTGGACCAGGAGATGTCGAACCGCCGGGTGCCGCTGCGGCGTCTGGGGTGGACGGTGCTCGCCGTCGGGGTCGCGGCGACGGCGGTGCTCGTGCCACCGCTGGTCGTGCCGTCCCCGCCGGTGGCCCAGCCACCTCCGTCCACCGCTCCCCCGTCCACCGCTCCCCCGTCCACCGCTCCCCCAGCCGCCGGCACGCCGTCGGTCGTCACGCCGTCGGTCGTCATCTCGTCCGTCCTGGTCACCCCGCCCGCCGTCACCGTCCCGGCCCCCGCTCCGCCCGGCGGGTCGTCGGAGACCGCGCCGGCTCCGGGGACGTCCTCCCCGCCGCCCGCGTTCCCAAGCATCACCGTGCACGCGGCCGACCCGGCGAACATCCGCAGCGGCGCCCGCGTCATCGAGTGCGCGAGCTGCCGCGGCGGCAGCCGGGTGGGCTACATCGGCGGTCCGAACACCCTCGCCGTCCGGGTCGCCGGGGTGACCACCGCCGGGACCCGCACCCTCACGATCGTCTACGAGACGGAGGAGCAGCGGACGCTGAAGGTCGCGGTGAACGACGGCGCCGCGCAGGCCAGGCGGTTGGCCGGCGCGGCGAGCCTGCTGATCCCGGCGACCACCTCGGTCGAGGTGTTCGTACCCGCCGGGGACAGCTGGATCAGGTTCTTCAACGACACCGGCTCGGCGCCGGACGTCAACGAGATCGTGCTGAGCTGAGACCGCGGGTCAGTAGCCGCCCGCGGTGTTGCACTGCACCACCTGCACGACGCAGTCCTTCACCCGGTGCCCCAGCGCGTCCTCGTCCCAGGCGGAGAACACGTCGCCGTGCATGGACGAGGCCATGCCCGAGGCCAGCCGGAACCCGTCCACGCTGCCGCTGGTCGCGTAGGAGATGGAGAAGGTGACGGCCGGGATGGGCACCGGGAACTGCGCGGTGCACGCGCCGCCCTGACCCCACGCGACGTGGCTCTTGTGGTCCGGGCTGTCCAGGTGCTGACCGTCCCAGCAGTCGGGGAAGCGCATGGTGAAGTGCAGCGTGCCGCCGTCGCACACCGGCCAGTTGCCGTCCCGGCTGCGGGTCTTCCCGTCCAGCGGACCACCCGCGCAGTAGAACTGGTTGACCGCGCCGACCGGGGTCGGCACCTGGCGCGTCGAGTCCCCGACGATCATCCGCAGCCCCTGGGGCATCGGGACGGTCTTCGACTTGTCGCTGAGCAGCGACCCGTAGTACACCACCACCTGCTTCGGCTGCACGGGCTGCTCGTGCTCGAACAGGGTGGGGACCCAGTACGCCGAGTGGTCCTGCAACGGTTGGCAGCTCGACGCGGTGAAGCGCATCAGGTCCTCGAACGTGGTGCCCGCACCGGTTCCGTCGTTGCCGATGAACGAGTGCAGGTGCGACGCCCCTGGCTGTCCGGGGAACACGATCGGGTCGTCCGGTGCGGAGTGGCTGTACGCGCACGTGGCGTTGAACTCGGGGTTCCGGTTCGGGTTGGGCGGCGCGGGCCTGGGCGTCATCGCCCGGAAGGCGGCCAGTTGCGCGTTCCACTTGCCCTGGTCGACCGGTACCCACGTACCGGCCGCCATCGTCATCCCACCGTGGTGCCCGGCCTGCGGCACCGCCGCCGTACCACCGCTCGGCGTCAGCACCAGCCCCAAGACCGCCACCGCGGCAGCGGCAGCGGCCAAACCGATCCGGCCCTTGTCGACCAGTCGCAAAGCCCGAGACGGGTCCTTCCGGTCACCTGGCACAGCGTCCTCCTTCACCTGCTGGAAACGGGACTACCAGCCGAAAGGTAGGACTCCGCGCCACGCGGGTCGTGAGTCGAAAGTCCCAACGCGCGCACGTTCAGGACCCAATTCCCCGACTCACCACCACTTCCACCTCCACTCGACGTCCTCTTCGGACGATCCTCAACTCATGGCGTCGGCGGGCACGCTGAACAGGTCGCCCGTGATGGACGTGGTCCGGCCGTCGTGGTCCCGCACCACCGACAGGACCGGCGGAGGAGCCACCGCGTTGCTCAGGGCGGTGGCGTCGACCCCCGGCTTCTTCTCCGGCCAGGTGGTCGGGTCCGACTCGACCACGGTGATGCCGTGGGCCGCGGCGAAGGCGTCGATCCGCGCGCGCACGGCCGGGTCGAGGCCCGTCCGCGGCACCGACACCTCCGCCACGTCCCGGCTGAACACGACACCGCCGTACACGTGCGTCTCCAGCAGCAGGCTCGACTGGTGGACCATCCCGTCCAGCCCGACGGCGTTCTGCACGATGCCGTTGACGTAGTCCATGCGGTCCTGGGCGAGCATGTCGTGCATCAGGTCCACGACGTTGGCGCGCTCGGGGCCCTTGGCACCGAAGGTGTAGTACGACCGCTGGCGCACCCGCGGGTCGAGCAGCAGGTGGGTCTCGCCGTAGTAGTCGTTGCCCTCGAAGCCCTTCGTCCGGTCGTAGTTCACGTTGACCGCGCCGAACACGGCCGCCTCGTGCGGACCGAAGCCGCGCCTGCCCGACTCGATGTCGTCCTTCTCCCGGCGCCACCGCGTGTAGTTGTCGCCGCGGGAGGAGTTGACCTCGTTGGACAGCGTCCAGAACGCGAAGTCCGGGTCCTCGGCGAGCAGCCCCTCCAGGTAGCGGATCTGCCTCGGCCTCCTGGCCGCCTCGACCTCGGCCGCCGCCAGCGCCGTCTTGGCGCGCTGGTGCTCGGACTGGAGCGCCCTGAACTCCGCGCTGCGCTTGAACGGGTCCTCAGTCTTCGCCCGCGTCTCCAGCTCGTCGTGCACCCGCTGGACCTCGGCCCGGCGGGCGCTCACGGCGTCCGGCTTGGTCTTCAGCTCCGCGAGCGCGGCCGAGCCGACGACGCGCAGGCCCATCTCCGCGGCCGTCAGGTAGTGCGCGTCCGGCTGGGCGAGCGCGGCGGCACCCTGGTCGGTGCCGAAGACGGTCCCGCCCTTGAGCGAGATCGTGATCGGCGCGGTGGCGAACCAGGTCTCGGCCTTCGCGAGCACCCGCTCGGCGGCCGCGAGGTCCGGAACGCCGAGCTTCTCGACGAGGTCGTGCTTCACCGAGTCCCGGCGGGCCGCCGCCGCGGGGTCCACCCGGCCGCCCTCGCCGCGGTTGGTCCGGATGTCGCGCAGGTGCTCGTACTGGCGCTGGGTCAGCGACCCGGCGTGGTCGGAGCCCGGCAGCGGCACCGCGGACGTGTGCGTGGACGGGGTCAGGCCGTTCCGACCGGTCGTGAGCTCCGCGGCCGTGAACGGCAGCGCCCCCGGTGCGGTCGGGTGGCCCACGGTCGGCACGACGTCGGGCGCCGGGAGCACCCACGCGGCCACCGGCACCGTGACGGGCGGTGCCAGCGCCGCCCGCACACCGTCCAACCGGTCGGACGCGGACTTCGTGAGGACCAGGTCCTTGTTGTTCCACTCGGGTTCGCCGGGCTGGTCCCGCTTGAAGGTCTCGAAGAGGCGCTGCGAGGTGGTCTTGCGCAGCTCGACGGCGCTCCGGTAGTACCCCGGCGCGATCTCACCCGGCAGCTTGTCCAGGTCGAAGGCGCCGTTCGCGTCCGCGTCCCGGCCCAGTTCGCCCTGGTAGACCTCGGACAGCGTGTAGGACAGCATCTCCGCCTCGTACCGCCTGCGCAGGAGGTCGAAGGTGGTCCGCGGGTCCAGTCCGGCCCGCTCGGCGATCGCCTCGACCCTGGCGGCCACGGCGGGGAGTTCGACGTCCCCGCGCATGAACGAGGTGAGCGGGTCGTCGGACACCAGGGCACCGGCCAGCCGGATGGTCTCCGGGGACATCGACGAGGACGCGTCGCCGTCCCAGCGGAGCCGGTCGGCCTGCGACTCGATGATCTTCCGCGCGAACACCGGCTTCAACAGCGGGTCGTTGAACGCCTGGGACATGTCCCTGGCCACGTTGTCCACGACGGAGGCCAGTGCGATGGCGTCGTTCCTGGTCGCGGCCTCGGGGCCCGGCGCGGTCACCTCGGTGATCCTGGGCAGGATCCGGACGCGTCCGGGGAACGTGCGCGGCTCGGGGCGGCCGAGCACCTCCAGCACCCGCCGCACGTGCTCCCCGGTGCTCTGGCCCTGGCGGATCCTGGCGTCCGGGTCGTTCACCGCCAGGTCGACCAGCGGCATCCGACCGGCCCAGTCGAGGACGTCGGCCGGCCGGCCGGCTGTCGGGGTGGAGGCCGCGGGAACCGTGGAGTCCGTCGCGGTCACCTGCGGGGTGCCCGCGAGCCGCTGCCGCTCGGCCAGCGCCTCGGCGGCCTCCTGGACCGCGAGCGTCTGCCGTTCGGTCTCCGCGATGGCGTCGGCGCGCTGCTCCAGGGCGGTCTGGAACTGGGCGGTGAGCACGGCCCGTCCCTGCTCGTCCTGGGCGGTGAACAGCGCTTC
>DATMCA010001004.1:0-2125 GCA_035559015.1 Umezawaea sp.
CGCCCATCCGCACGATGTCGCGCAGGTGCTCGACTGGGAGGGCGTGGCGGTCCGTGCGGGCCACCACTGCAACCAGCCGCTCATGGCCAAGCTGGGCGTCCCGGCCACGTCGCGCGCGAGCTTCTACCTCTACACGGTCCCCGAGGAGATCGACCGCTTCGTTGCGGGTGTCGAGAAGGCGCGTAAGGTGTTCTCATGAGCAGCGAGTTCGACAACCTCTATCGAGAGGTCATTCTCGACCACTACAAGAACCCACGCGGGCACGGGGTGATCGAGGGCGCCGATGTCGAGGCGGAGGGCCAGAACCCGCTCTGCGGCGACGAGGTCTCCATCTTTGTCAGCTTCGACGGGGACAGGATCGAGGACGTCAAGTTCCGCGGCCGCGGGTGCGCCATCAGCCAGGCGTCGACCTCGATGCTCATGGAGCTGGTCAAGGGCCGGACCGCGGAGGAGGTCGCGGGCATGTCGAAGGACGAGCTTCTCGACGAGGTCGGCATCCCCCTCACCCCCGTGCGGCTCAAGTGCGCGCTGCTCGGGCTCGGGGTCCTCAAGCTCGCGCTGCACAAGGGCAAGGGCACCGCGCTCCCAGAGGAGTGGGCGGGCCTGGCCCAGGACCTCGAGCTGTCGTAGCGCTTTGGCGGACCTGACCGTCGGCCCGGTCGAGGAGCTTCCGCACGGAGAGGTGAAGATCGTCCGCGCGGGCGAGCTCGCGATCGGCGTATACAACCTGAACGGCGACTACTACGCGATCGAAGACCGCTGCTCCCACGACGACGGGCCGCTTGCCGAGGGCGACTTCGACGTCGAAGCCGGCGTCGCCATCTGCCCGCGGCACGGCTCCGAGTTCGACGTGCGCACGGGCCGCCCCCTCAGCCTTCCGGCCTACCAGCCGGTGGAGACCTTCGAGGTCTTCGTCGAGGACGGTCTGGTCAAGGTCCGTGTCTAGCGTTCGTCCTGAGCGGCTCGCTATTATCGAATCACCACGGAAAGGAGGTGGTCCGATCTTGATAAGTGACTGTTCGGGCAGTGGAGGTAATCGCAGGTAGGGGCGTGTCCCCAGGACCTACGGGGAATCGCCTAGCCAGCGTGGGGGACCAGGTACCACCAGCGCCCCTGCCTAATCCAGGCGATCTACTGTTCTTCCAGGGCGGCCTCCGGGCCGCCCTGGTTGCTTAATCCGATCCCGCGATTACTTTTTGTGCAATGCATCGCGGGGTCGTCGTCTTCTTCGTGGGGCTCTTTCTGCTGGCGGCGCCGCTCGCGGCAGCCCACCAGCATCCCACCGGGTGCTCTCAGGCTGCGTTCACGTTCGACTGGGGCCCCGGTCTGGACGCCATCCATCGGAACGCTGACGTCGTCGCCACGACTACCAAGGTGGGGAACAACGGCGTCATCGGGACTGGCATCTGCGACGTGACCGATGCGACCGTGACTCTGCAGTTCCCGAACAGCGACGGAACTTCCGGAGGCCAGTTGTTCACGCTCGCGACGAACGTAGACTTTGCCGCCGGCTCCGCTCCGCAGACCTTCACGACCAAGAAGCTCACTCTCGACTTCGATCCTGGCGTTTTCCAGGGACCGGTGACGATTGCGGTGACGGGTGTCTGGCATGTGTCAGAGCCAGACTCTGACCCGGTGACCCAGAGCTCGTCTCGCTGGGCCGTCATCTCGCGACCTCATGTGACTTTCAGTGTCTCGCCGACGATTTCCCTTGCTCCTCCGTTCACCGTTGCGTACGACTACAGCGCCGAGAACGACAGCCCCTCAGATCCGGTAAGCGAGGTGAGCAATCCCACTCCCGGGGCGTTCGAGGTGAAGGTGTCGGACGACCACTGCGCGCCGGTCACTTTCACAGGCGGGGACAACTCCACGATGCCCCCGACGCTCGAGAAAGGCGAAACCTGGACCTACAGTTGCGAGCGCTCGCTGCCGGCCGGCTCCCTCGTTGACGTCGCCACCTTCGCGGCCACGAGTAACAGGGATGGCCGACCATGGCCGAAACGAACAGTTCGCATGGCGTGGTGCGGGCGCCAGCTCGCGAACATCGTCGGTACCGACAAGGCGGACATGCTGACGGGAACACCGGGGCCGGACGTGATCGTTGCGCGCGACGGCGCCGACGTCG